>JAPYWY010000134.1 GCA_028276125.1 Pseudothermotoga sp. | reverse complement strand
GTGAAGGCGGTTTTCACGGTGAAGTAAATCGGATAGATCACGAGCACGGTGAGCAGGACCAACGCGGAGGCAACGTACCTGTAGGGGTATCCCTTGGGATTGAAGATGAAAAAATCGATCAAAAACACGAGAACCAGAAACAGCGCACCCAAAACGTAGTAGGCATTGTTGAACAGAAAGAAGGCTATCCAAAAAAAGAAGACGTTCAAAAGGCCGATAAAGAAAAAGCTCAAAAGCTTTTTGATCACATGATCTCCCTCCAAGACCCGGGGCGGACAGCCCCGGGTGAGGCTTCACTGAATTTGAGCCCTGATTCTTTCGACCGCGTTCTTCATGGCTTCCTCTGGGGTAGCTTTGCCGTTGACGATGAGGTTGAGAGCATCGTCCATCGCGCCCCAGACGAATCCCATCTGCGGCACGTTCGGCATGGGTATACCGTTACCGGCGCTCAGTGTGAAGGCAACGACGTCCGGATTGTCCTTCACGAGTTCGAGAACGTCCTTCCTTGCAGGCAGCCTTGGGTCTGCGAGGTAGAGCCTGTACATCGTGTCTCTCTTGGCAATGAAGTTGGTCAAGAACTCGATCGCCAACAACTTGTTCGTCGATTTGGCGTTCACCATGAAGCCCTGTACACCCACGAAAGGTCTGGCGACCAAGCCAGGCGCAGGTTCCGGTATCAGTGCCACGCCGTAGTCGATGCCTGCATCTCTGTAATCTTTGATCGCCCATGGTCCGTTGATTATCATCGCGGCTTTGCCCTCTTTGAACATCGAGTCCATGATCTGGTAGTTGTCGGCTGGATCCACCACTTTCTCGTCCACGAGTCTCTTGAGAAGCTTGGCTCCCTTTATTGCCCCTTCGTTCGCCAAGCCTATGTCCTTAACGTCGAGTCCTGCTGGGGTGTCTTTGAAGACGTAGCCACCGTGTCCGAAAATGAAAGGCACCACGAAGTAGAACGTAGTGACTGGGAAGATGAGTCCTCTGACCTCTCCTGCGAACTCCGCGTCGATCTTCTTCACCATCTTGATCATGTCTTCCACGGTTTTTGGAGGCTCAGGCACGTAGTCTTTGTTGTAGATCAGGGCGATCGCTTCGAGCGCGTAAGGCAGGCCGTAGAGTCTACCACCGTACGAAAACGCGTTTAAACCACTCGAGAAGAACTGCGTCAGCTCTGCGAAGTTCGGTATGGGTTCGAGCAAGCCGTTCGCCACCAGTTCTCCTACCCAGTCGTGTGCACCCACGATGATGTCTGCGCCCTGTCCTTCCGGTGCCGCCGTCAAGAACTTCGGTTTGATGTCCGAAAAGTTCACGTACTGAACCTCAACGGTCACACCGTATCTGGCCTTGAACTCTTCCGCGAGTCTCTGCAAGATATCGACCTGCTTCTCGGAGCACCAGATGGTGAGCTTCGCTTGAGCGAAGATCACGAGTGTCACCAAAACCATCGCCACCACGAGCAACTTCCTCACGGTATCACCTCCGCAATATTAGATTATCATTTTGAAAGTCACGACGTCAAGAATTACACGAACCGTTAACATGAGGAGCATACCTGTGCATACTCAAGCTTCGAAGCGATTAAAACAGAAGCTGAGGATTTTTCAGCCATGGCAGTCAAAGAAGGACCAAAGTTGGGTTTTGTGATACTTTGATTTCAAACCGCTGAGTGGTAAAATCCAATTGTGAAGTAATTCACGAATGACTGGGACAAGCTATTCACCCTACGTGAGAGGAGGTTCTTCAATGGAAAAGTCGCTGTATGAACAGGCGCTCGAGGTCTTCAGACAAGCAGCTAAAGTCATGCAGCTGGATCCCAACATTCAAAAATTTCTCGAGAGGCCTCAGCGCACCATAATTGTCGAGTTCCCGGTTCTAATGGACGACGGCAGGGTCGAAATGTTCGTTGGTTACAGATGCCAGCACAGCACGGCGCTTGGTCCTGCGAAGGGTGGCATAAGGTATCATCCAAACGTCACGCTCGACGAAGTCCAGACTCTCGCGTTCTGGATGACGTGGAAATGTTCGTTGCTCAATCTACCCTACGGCGGAGGCAAAGGCGGTGTGAAGGTCGATCCAAGCAAGTTGAGCAAGAGTGAACTTGAAAGGCTTTCGAGAAGGTTCTTCTTCGAGATATCACAGTTCGTTGGACCCCACAAGGACATCCCGGCTCCAGATGTGAACACGAACCCGCAGGTCATGGCATGGTATCTGGACACCTACAGCATGCACGTCGGTTACACCGCGCTCGGAGTTGTGACGGGGAAACCCGTCGAACTTGGTGGTTCAGTGGGTAGGAACGAAGCGACAGGTAGAGGCGTTGCGGTGGTGGCAGCTGAGGCGTGCAAGCTCTTGGGCGAGGACATCTCCAAGGCCAAGGTCGCCGTTCAGGGCTTCGGTAACGTCGGTTCCTTCTCTGCAAAGATACTGCAAGAAGAATTCGGCGCGAAAATCGTTGCCGTGAGTGACGTTTCCGCGGCTTACTACGATCCGAATGGAATCAACATCAGTGATCTGATAGCCTACAGGGACAGCAACAAGGGACTCATCGAGGGTTATCCGAAGGCTCAGAGGATCAAGCACGAGGAACTGTTCGAGCTCGACGTGGACATACTCGTTCCAGCCGCTCTGGAAAACTCCATCACGGAAGAGAACGCGGACAAGATCAAGGCGAAACTCATCGTGGAAGGTGCGAATGGACCTGTGACACCTGGGGCCGACAAAATCCTGCACTCAAAGGGAGTGACGATCATACCGGACATCCTCGCGAACGCTGGTGGAGTGACGGTCTCCTACTTCGAATGGGTACAGGATCTGCAGTCGTTCTTCTGGGACTTGGACGATGTTAGGAACAAGCTCGCCAAGATGATGAGGGCTGCTTTCGCGGAAGTGGCGAAGACGAAAGAAAAGTACAACACGGACTTCAGAACAGCGGCGTACATCGTGGCGATCGACCGAGTGGCGAAGGCTGTCAAACTCAGAGGCATATATCCATGAAGAAAGCGGGGCTTGTGCCCCGCTTTCATTTTCTTTCGTCCAAGTTGGACTGTTCTTGCTGGTTCGAGTAGCTCTTCAAAGCGTTCTGTGAAGTTCGAGCTTGGATCGCTTGATTCTTGATACTCTCCATGAAGTTTTTCATCTTTTCCAACCTGATCTTGTCAGCCTCGATTATGCTGTTGGCGAGTTCTTCAGGGATTTTCGAAAGCGTCTTGAGCAACATCTCGCGTTGCTCCAACAACATGCTCATGCGCTCGAAATCCTCATGCTCCAGCGCCCTGTCGAGCTCGTTCTCAATCTGTATCAATTGCTGTACCAGTTCTTCGTCATCAGCAGGCATTCTCCACCTTCTTTCAGGAAGTTTCTGAACTTGCCCTTCAAAGGATGTTCGACGTCAGCAATGTCCAAAAGAGGTTTGAGTACGAACTGTCTGTTCGTCAGATCGTAGTGAGGTATCGTCAGACTCTCGGTCTCGAGGACAACGTTGCCGTAAAGGACGATATCCAAATCTATCGTTCTCGGTCCCCATTTTCTCTCACGAACCCTACCTAAGAATTTTTCTATGTTCAGAAGCTCTTCGAGAAGCTGGAAGGGCGTCAATTCTGATTCGATCTCAACGACACAGTTGAGAAAATCAGGTTGGTCTGTGAATCCGTAAGGTTTCGTTACGTACAGGGGCGAAGTTCTGAGCACTTTCATGTTTGATCTTTCCATCAAGCAGCAAGCGCGCTGTATGTTTTTCAACCTCTCACCCATGTTCGAACCCAGTGCAACGTAAATGCCACCTTCTCGTTTTTCGAGTACGACCGTCGCCATCGCGACACGATCGTGTGACACACTCACGTGGGCGAAATTGAAACCTACGTCCCTGTGAAAGACCAACACGGGTTTTCCCATTTCGTTGTGCGCCAGCTCGACGTCCCTGAAAGAAAAGTCCCTCAAGCCTGTTCCCAACGCTTTGAAGAACGCTTCCTTTACAGCAAAGCGCGATGCGAGAAACTGCTTTTTATCGTGAGCCTGTTGAAATTCTTGTAGCTCACGATCCGTCAAGATCCTCTTAGCGAGTCTTTCTTCGACTCTTTCGATGTCGACCACATCGACGCCGACTCCGAGGATCATACGGGGTGCACGGGAGCTTCGAACTCCTTGACCAGTTCGAGATCTACTCTCAGTTGATCGTAGTAACGCTTCTGCAAAAACTTCTTTCCGACTTCGCCCAAGATGATGTAGATCAAGAGATCCTCATCACTTTTTGCGAGCAAGCCTATCTGATTTCTGGCCTTTTCGATTTCAGGTTCTATCAACTCACCCGGCCTCACATCTATAGGCTTCTCATCTCCCAAGATCTTCTTCACCAACTCTGGATCGATCGGTGCCGGAGGCCTGCCGTATAGACCTTTCACGTAATCTCTCACCTCGCGCGTAACCTTAGCGTAGCGCTCACCACTCATGACGTTGAGCACGGCTTGAACACCCACGATTTGGCTCGTGGGGGTGACCAAAGGAGGATAACCCAAATCCTTCTGGACCTTTGGTATCTCCTCGAGCACTTCGTGGAGTTTGTGCAGCATCTTCTGTTCCTGCAACTGTTTTATCATGTTGGAATACATTCCTCCAGGCACCTGGGCGTACAACACACGAAAGTCTATACTCGTCATGTTCACATCGTACTGCGCATATTTTTGTCGCACTTTCGTGAAATGATCGTTCAAATACGACAACAGATCCCACTTCGGGGATGGGAGCAAACCTTCCTTGCTGAGCGAATAGTAGATCGGTTCGAAAGCTGGCTGAGAAGTGCCGAGTGCGAACGGGGAAAGGGCCGTATCGATCATGTCGGCACCCGCATCGATTGCGGCTTGATATGCCAGTGGTGCAAGACCGCAAGTGCAGTGAGAATGAACATCCACAGGAAGCGCAAACCTTTCCTTGAGAGCCTTCACCAGTTTGTACGCATCTTGGGGCGTGAGCAAACCGGCCATGTCCTTTACACAGATCGAGTCCACCCCGAGTTCCACGAGCTTCTCGGCATAGTTCAAATAGTACTCGAGTGTGTGCACGGGACTCACGGTGTAAGAGATCGCACCTTGAACGTGCAATCCGCACTTCTTGGCTTCGTCGATGGCTACGATTAAATTTCGTTCGTCGTTGAGTGCGTCGAAGATCCTCACGATGTCCATGCCGTTCTGGGCCATCTTTCTGACGAAGAGC
>JAPYWY010000133.1 GCA_028276125.1 Pseudothermotoga sp. | reverse complement strand
GAGCAGTCTGAGATGCTTTTGAGGTATCACTGGGTGGTCCGTCATGAGGGCTACCAAGACACCGTGCTTCGAGAGTTCTACTGGGATTCTGTCATTGACGTATTTGAAACCCGAATAGAGTCTGCTGAGCATCATAGGTCCATAGACGACTGGTATGCCAGCTTTTTTGATTTCCTCGGCGAGAAGGTCTCCGCCAAAAACGTGATCTATGCTCGCGTCCAGATTGTATTCCTTGATCAAACGGATCGCTGCCGTTATCTCGTCTGGAGATGTAGATAAATGAATCTTCACGGAAAGTTCGCGCCGGATCGCCCGTGCTACGATCGCGTAGATGTGCTTTTTGCTCTGGTCCACCTTGGTCGGATCTTCCATCCAAAGTTTGGCTTCTTCCAAGACCTGCCTGAACAAAGCCACGGTCCCCATGCGGGTACTCGGATAGGGCTCTTTCGATCTGTACTCTCTCGATCTCTTTGGGCCGAGAGCCGCTTTCAGTGCCGCCTCCTCTTTCAAAATACGACCTGTGGTTTTCAGTACCAGACCAATCCCACCGATCACGTTCGCACTGCCTGGACCGGTGTAAACTGTAGTGACACCGCCGTTCAAAGCATCCGAAAAGGCTGCATCTCTGAGATCTATCGCGTCGATAGCGCGCATCTGAGGTGTGATCGGTCCATAAAAATCGTTCACATCGCTGTATTCCCAATCCAAACCCTCTGGGATCAATCCAATGTGGCTGTGCGCATCTATCAAGCCGGGTGTCACGAACTTTCCATGCGCATCGATAACCTCACAACCGTATGGGATGCTGACCTTTTGCCCCACGGCGATGATCTTCTTCTCTTCTATGAGAACAACGCCATTTTCAATTGTGTCGATACCAGTCCAAACGGTTCCACCCTTGATCGCTATCATTCACGCTCATCTGCCTTGAACACGATCTCGCCATCGATGATCGTCATCAAGACCTTCGTTTCAGGTGCCAATGGTGCTCCCGACAGGAGGACGAGATCTGCATCCTTACCCACTTCAACTGAGCCTATTCTTCCTTCCAAACCCAACACTCGTGCGGCATTGATGGTGACAAGTTGGAGTGCCTCTTTCAAGTTGTAGCCGTGTGCCAAAGCGAGCGAGCAGAGCAAATCGAGGTATTGAATCGGTATCGTTGGATGATCCGTTGTGAGGGAAAACTGAAGTCCTTTCATCTTGGAAAGATTTGCACTGTCGAGGTTTTTCAGCTCCACACCCCTTCTGGCGAAGACAATGGGGCCATAAACTATGGGCACATCCTGTAGTGAATCGGACAACATGTAAGCTTCCGTAGCGTGATCGAGAACAACACGGATGCCAAACTCGTTGGTGAGTCTTAGGACGGTTTGGATGTCTCTTTCGACATGAACGTGCACACGAAGAGGAATCTGTCCCTTTAGGAGTGGTATCAAAGCTTCCAGCTTGGGATCTTTCTTGTCTTTCTTCTCTGATTCAGCGTACTCTTTCGCCTTCGTTAGGATTGCTCTCAGCTCAGCCACGATCCCCATCCTCGTTGTGGGAACGGCCTTCTGTTCGGAAAGGAATCTCTTTGGATGTTCACCCACGGCAGCTTTAATGCAAGCAGTTCTTTCGACCAAGCTTCCGTTGGTCTTGTACACGCTACCCTGGCCAGGCATGATCGTGATCCTCTCGACGGAGGATCCGAACGACATGTACGAACCGGGCAAGATCCCCACGCAAGTGACCCCAGCCAAGAGTGCGTCTTTGAACGCAGGATCGAACAGATCCACTGCATCTGAGACATTCAAATGTGGTGTGACAGGATCACTGACTTCAAAGCCATGATCACCTGCCTCACCTTCGAGTCTGTAGAGTCCAATGTGGGTGTGCGGATCGATCAAACCTGGTATCACGTATTCTGCTTCGATGACATCGTCATCGTTTTTGGTCCTGGATGGACGCACCTCTTTGATCTTTTCCCCCTTGATCAGCACATCAACGTTTCTCAATTCTTCGAACGGAGTGAACAACACCCCACAGCGAACGATCATTGAAACCCATCCTCTCATGACATGATTTAGCTTCGATAACTATTTGATAGTGATTCTACAGCCAGAATGCGTGACAAACCGTGAACTTAAAGTTAAGCAAGGGTGAAGCGAGGCTGAAATCACTTAGCCGTTTTGAAGTTCTTCAAAAGCAGCGGTAGGGAATATCTCAACGTCACAGACAAGAGCACGATGGTACCACCGAGTAGGGCCCATCTGCCCGGTCTTTCACCGTAGGCCAGAAAGACCCAGATGGGGTTCAAGATGGGTTCGATCACTGGTATCAAGATCGCCTCGAGTGCCTCAACGTATTTGATGGCGATCGAATAGAGGATATAAGAAAAGCCGAGTTGCACGGTGCCAAGCAACACTATGCCGAGGACGTTTCGAAGTTCAAAGCTCTGATTGAAGATGAACACGAATCCCACCAACGCCGTCAAGATGTTTCCAAGTAAGGTTGATTCTATTGGGGAAGCATCTTTCTGTTTCCTCATGAAGATGATGTACAGTGCGAAAGAGACTCCACTCGCGATGGCGACGAGTATGCCAACGACGCTCTCGATCTTCAGTTCGTCGAAGAAAAACAACACCATCCCAAAGAGTGCGAACGATATGGCGATCCAGTCCACAGCTTTGGTCTTCTCTTTCAAAATCATGGGTGCGAAGATCGCGACGTAGATGGGCGCACCGTACTGCAAAAGTATCGCGTTCGCTGCCGTCGTCAACTTGTTCGCCGTCACAAAGAGCGTGACGGTGCCAAAGTAGAAGAAAGCGGCAAGAAGTTGATCCTTACACCAAGTGAACTTGGGTTTCCTCACGTACGCGAGGATCACAAGTGTAGAGATGGCGCTTCGACCTGCGGCGATCGCCATGGGGTTCCAATCGACGAGTTTGATCAGCAATCCTCCGAGGCTCCAAAGAACCGAAGTTACGACCAGGTAGATCACCGCTTTGGTCCGACTCAATCGTTCCACCTCAGGCCGATTTTAACGCAACTGATTTAAAATGAATAAAAGGGGTGATGACATTGAAGCTTGCCAAGAGAAAAAGGATCGCGCTGATCGCGCACGATCGAATGAAGAAAGATCTCATCGAATGGGTCGAGTTCAACAAGGGTACCCTTTCGAGGCACGAGCTTTACGCTACAGGTACGACTGGGACGCTGATCGAGGAAAGAACGAATCTGAAGGTTCAAAAGTTCAAGAGTGGTCCTCTCGGAGGCGATCAGCAGATTGGCGCGAAGATCGCTGAAGGTGAGATAGACATACTCATATTCTTCTGGGATCCTCTCGAACCGCTCGCACACGATGTAGACATCAAAGCTTTGATAAGGCTTGCGACGGTCTACAACATACCCGTGGCGATCAACCGTTCCACCGCAGATTTTTTGATCTCTTCTCCCCTGTTCGAACAAGAGTACGAGAAAATTCAGCCTGACTACGAAACTCAACTGCGTGAACGCATCATGAAGGTGGTTGGAGAAGTCAAGCATAGCGATTGAAATTGAATGTTGTCTAAGTTTCACGAAGTTTTGTGAATTTGAGATGACTACCAAGGCTTAAACTACGATAAAATGCGTTATAATGAAAATGGTGAGATCATGAGGAAAGGTTCTGTCCTCACCTTGAGCCTCTTTGTAGTTATATTCCTTGCGTTGACAGTTCTGCTGGTGTTGGCCATCTACGCTCAAGTGACCAACAATTATGTGTTGCAGCAGAAGAAATTACTCGTCTCGAACGTGGCGAAGAGCGCTGCTTACGCGATGGCTGAGACCGTTGCGAAGTGGTTCACTGAAGGCAAGGGGGATCTTGTACAAAACTTGGCGGCCACCCCGACTTCTCTGTCTCTGCCTGAGTTTCGTGGGACGATCAAATGCAGCGTGACTTCCATTTCGAATGAATACAAAATAACATGTACTGCACGACTCGATGGAGTTGAGGACAGCTACAGCTTGACTTTGATTTTGATGGGTGGTTTGACCTACAGATATGCAATCGATACCGTGACGATGGAAGTCAACAACAACAATCTGAAGATCGTGGGGGATGTACTCGTCAGAGATAGATCGCTCGATATCGGCAACAACTCAGCCATTACGGGTAACATCTACCTAATGAATGGATCGCTGAATGTCGGTAACAACTCGGTTGTTACTGGTGACATATATCTAAGAAATGGAAACTTGACTCTGGGTAACAACAGCGTTGTCGAGAATGATGTTTTGGCCGTTGGGAACGTAACAGGTAGTGGTACAATAAGGCGCAACGTTATTGTTACTGGAACAGTGGAAAGAAATGTTACAGTGCTGGGGGATAAAACAGAAAATGCATCGAGCGCTTACGTTCTCGATGAAATCTCGAGGCGCGTGAACGCAAGTTCACCAATGAGTCCACCTTTGCCCGCGACACCGTCCTTTTTCCCGAATCCTGCGGTCAAGCTCAACGACACGGTGATATCTGAAAGCGATAAAACGTACTATACAGATAGTCTACAGGACGGTTTGAAGGTGTCGAAAAACCTCACTCTCAAAATACCATCGACAGGGTTGCTTTCGATCGCTGCCACCAGTCTCACTCTTAAGAACAACGCGACGATCGAAGTTGATGGTAGCGGTATCGTGATGATATACGTTGAAGGTGATATCACTGCTGGCAATAATATCGAGATAAAACCTAAAGGACCCCAAAGTCAGTTTCGGTTGCTCATTTACTCGAACAAATCAGGCACTTTCAACTTTGGGAACAGTCTTTCCGTTGCCAAAGGCGGAGGACTGTACATATATGCGCCAGAAAAGTCGGTGAAGATAGGAAACAGTCCGAATCAACAAAGAGAAGATGTCTTTGGAGCTATAGTAGCTAAAAAAATTGAGGTACAGAACAATCTTTATCTTGCGCTTCCAGATAATCCGTCGGGAGCGCAGATACCTTGGTTCCCAATAGGGTTCGATCCGTCAGCCACCAGCACGGGTCATTATGGTTTGTACGTGAAATACAGGAGTTGGGGTCAATGAAGCGAGGCTACACGCTCGCCGAAGTCATAGCTGCTTTGCTGATCATAGCCATAGGTGCGCTCGCACTCTTTGGAGTGCTCAGCAACGCTTTGACTGGTATAGGAAGGGTTTATCGCGAATCGAGAAAAACATTTGAAGCGAACACGGAACTGGAAGAGTATTTCTC
>JAPYWY010000132.1 GCA_028276125.1 Pseudothermotoga sp. | reverse complement strand
TCAACGAGTCGAACCAAGTTGAAAAGATCCTCGCGGAGGGGAACGTGTTGTACAACAAGAAAGACACTCAAATAAGGGCCCAACAGCTCTACTACGTCTTTTCCGAAAAACTCGCGCTCATTGTTGAAGCCAGAGGCAAGACGATCTTCTCGGACGAAGAGAAAGTGAAACATACGGTCTACTTCACCGCGAGGTCTTTACAAATAAAAGAAGGCGTCGGAGAACTCCAAAGATCCTACCTGACGACCTGCGATCTTGAACAACCCCATTACAGGCTCCAAGCAACCAACGTGGAGATCAAGGAAAACGATTATCTCGCCGCTTACAACGTCGTCTTGTTCATTTTCGATGTTCCCACGGTCTATTTTCCCGTCTATTTCGTCTCTCTGCGTGAAGGACCACAGCCGTTCTCCGTGAAGGTCGGATATTCGAAAAGTGAGGGCTTCAGCATCGAGAGCGTCTACAATTTGACGTACCCGAACGGATACGTATCGGCCCGCGTTGGTTTCAGAGAGAAAGGTGACAAAGCCGGAAACTATTCTCAGTTGACGCTGAACTACAAGGCGAGCGAATGGGAGCTCACCAGCAATCTCTACAACCTCGAAGGGCCAAATGGGAAAGATCACGAGATCAACGCGACGTTGTCCGTGCCATCGCTGTATTCGAGGTTGACAGCCTATTTCAGTGATGAACGGTTCTCTCTGCAGCACACTCTGAATCCTGTCAAAGACTTCGTGATCCAGAGTTCGATCACAAAGACGCAAACCGCGACGCGTTGGACTTTGCCGAGTGTCTCGATCAAGAAGTTCACAGTGCTGAAAGATCCGTTCTCCCTTGTCATCAATTCGTTTTCGCACGTTTCGTCGTTGGAATACACCGAAGGCAGCCTGTTCGATCATTTGGACGAGTTCTACGCCTTCGGTCGGTACGCCGTATCGGCGCAGTGGAAACTTCCGAAGGTTTTCAAGCAGCTGGATGTGTCTTTGAGTGGTGCCTACGAGCTGAGCGGAACGAACATCACCAGTGACTACTCGAGGAACTACTTTCAACTCGATTCCAATCTGCCCTTCAAGACTGCCCTGTTGCGCGGTGGTTGGTTTGATCTTTCGTTCGATTCGTCGCTGCGAGCTGGAGTTTGGTTCGCTCAGGGGAAGGATCTGGAGTATCTCTTTTCGCAGACGAACCGAGCGGTTTTCACCGTGAAACCCTTTGACTTCTTCTCCGTCTCGGTTGGATATGGCAACCGATCCTCGTTGAACAACGTTCTTTACTCAAGATTTTCCGACTTTTCCAACCTTTCGAAGGCCACGTTTTCGACGACTTTGAAAGTCCCAACCACCAGCGTCGAGCTCTCGACGGGTTATGATCTGATCGGGTACAGATGGGACGATCTTTTGATGAAAACGAGGAGCACCTTTGACACGTTTTCGCTCCGTTGGTCCATCTACACGGAAACCATCTATCAAATTGAGAAGGAAAAATTCTACAAGACGGACTGGGATATAAACGTCGGCTTTGGTTCTCTCAACCACGAGACGAAGTTCACCTACAGATACGACACAACGCCCGCTGTTGATGTGGTGGAAAACAAACTGAGCGTCAAGGGTAAAAGCTTTCTGTTCATGGAGAGACCCGACCTGTCCGTGAAATACACTCTGAGCGTTCAACCCTTCGATATTCTCACCGTTCAAGCGAGAGGTTCCTTCTACACAGGTCTCGCAAAACACGCGTTCTCTCTGACCTACATGAGGAGTTCTTACCGGCTCAGGGCTTCGTATGAACTTTCCAACTTCGATCCATCGGTGAAGATCTCTTTTTCAGGCAGACTCGAGCCTTTCCAGATAAATTCTCTCGAGTTGACTATGACCAAGGACCTGCACTGCTGGGGATTGGTCTTCGAAACGAGCTTTTCGACGGTTGGTGGGTTCAGTCTCGAGAAACTCTCGTTCAAGTTCTTCATAAAGGAATTTCCTAAGAAGAGCTTTTCGTTCGATCCTATCACGGGATCGATCGGGGCTGACGTGTTCTGATGGTGGTGAAGGGGAGTGAAGGTGGACTATCTCCAAGAACTCGATGAGGAACAGAGAAGGGCTGTGTTGGAGTCAGATGGTAGATCTCTCATCATAGCGGGACCTGGGTCTGGAAAGACTCGTGTGATCACGTACAAGTTGTTGCACCTTTTGATGAACGGCGTCAAGCCTTCGCAGATTCTGCTCGTCACTTTCACACGCGCCGCAGCGAACGAGATGATAGAGCGGGCCAAACAAGTGACCGGCATGGACCTCGAGGAGCTCACTGCGGGCACCTTTCACCACGTTTGCAACTTGCTGTTGAGAAGGTACGCCAACAGAGTGGGCATCTCGCCGAACTTCACGATACTCGACGAAGAGGATTCTTTGAGTCTCATCAAGCACGTCAGGACCAAGGTACTCGACAGAGTTTTCTCAGGAGAAAAGGAAAAGCACTTTCCAGCACCATCGATCCTGCAGAAGGTTTTCTCCTACAGTGTGAACACGATGAGCTCGCTCAGACAAGCTCTGCTGTCGTTGTATCCGAAACATGCTGAGTTCGAAACCATCGTAGAGGAGATATACAAAGAATACACCATAGAAAAGAGAACCCAGAACTGCGTCGACTACGATGATCTTTTATCTCTGACAGTCCTTCTACTCGAGAACGATCCACAGGTCAGATACAGGGAAGCATCCAAGTACAAGTACTTGCTCGTGGACGAGTTTCAGGACACGAACATTCTGCAACTGAAGATAGTGGACCAACTGTCGAGTGTTCACAACAACGCGTTCGTTGTGGCAGACGATGCTCAAAGTATCTACTCTTTCAGGGGTGCGAGGTTCGAAAACGTGAGGGACTTCGCTCGATCCAACGCCAAAATATTCAAGATACAGACGAACTACAGAAGTACCGAAAGGATTGTCGAGTTCATCAACGCGATGATTCCAAGGACCAGTGTGCCGAAATTGCTCCGTTCGGTGAAACCGAACGGTACGAGACCGAAGATCGTCAGCACTTGGGACAGAGCGAGTGAGGCCAACTTCGTGGCGAGACAGATCTTGAAGCTGATCGAGTTCGGATACGAGCCGAACCAGATAGGCATCCTCTACAGGAGCCATTCGCACTCCTTTGACATACAACTGGAACTGACGAGGAATCAAATTGCCTTTCGGATCCTCTCTGGTCTTCGTTTCACCGAAACCGCTCACGTGAAGGACGTGTTGGCCTTCTTGAGGTTGTTGCAGAATCCAAAAGAAAAGGTCTCCTGGATCAGGGTGGCGAGGTTGTTCCCCGGCATAGGGGCGAAGACGGCTTCGATTTTTGCAGATCACGCGTCTTCAATGGAGACAATGGACTTTCAGGAGATGTTCGAAACTTTTTCAATAAAAAAGCCTTCCTTGAACAAACTTCGTGAGATCTTCACTGAGTTGATGAAGGAGGAGGCTGTGTCAAAGAAGATAGAAAGACTCTACGAATCCTTCTACAAAGAATACTTGGAGGAAAACTATTCGGACTACGCAGAAAGACAGCTCGATATTCAAAGGCTCATGGAAATGGCCGAGCGCTACAGGTCTTTGGAGAGGTTCTTGTCGGACCTGATGATCAGCGAGGACGTGAGCCAAGAAACGAGCAGGAACAAGGTCACGCTGACGACGGTCCACCAGGCGAAAGGTCTGGAGTGGGATGTGGTGTTCGTTCTGAGCGTGAATCCGGGAGATTTTCCAAGCTACTACGCTGTAGTGGATGGGAAGCTCGACGAGGAGGAAAGGATCTTCTACGTTGCCATAACGCGAGCCAAAGAACTGCTCTACATCATGCGACAGGAATCTGTACAGCGAAACTACTTCTCGTGGATGAAGTTGCCGGACTTCATCGATAGAATCCCGAAGGAACTCGTTGAGTGGATCGATGCGACGGACTGAGAGAGTGGTGAAGGAATGATCCTGAGGTTCGGTGGGAAAAACTTGCTCTATTTCGATTCTTTCGACTTGGAATTCAGCGAAGGGTTGAACGTCATAACGGGTGAAACGGGCGCTGGCAAATCGATCCTCCTCAGAGGTCTACAGGCCCTGCTCGGAAGAAGAGTCGAACTCTTCGACGACGAAACGTGGCTCGAGGCGCTGGTGCAGATGGATGCCGTCGACGAAGAGCTCAGAGAGCTCGGCGTTCGAGAGGGCGAACACATCGTGAGTCTGAACGCTGGTAAGAGGTGGATTTATCGCATCGACGGCAGGATGTACCCTCAAGACGTCGTCGAAAAGTTGTTCGAAAACATAGTTCACTTTCATCAGCAGAACACTCACGTGAACTTGCTCAAGAGGCGCTACCAGCTGTCTCTGCTCGACAGGTTCTGCGACAATGTTCAAGTCCTGTCCGATTACGTCGAGGCGTACAAAAGACTGATCGAGCTTCACAGGATCGTGGAGGAACTCAGCGCGGAAGATCTGGACCGAAGGATCGAAGAACTGAACGGAGAACTTGCCTTCTTCGAAAAACACAAACCCAGCGAGGATGAGGAAAGAACCTTGAAGGAGAGGTTCGAAAGGATCAACAAGGCAAAGCAGATAGTTTCACTCATGGAAGAGGTTTTGCACACACTGGACGAAGATCTCGCAACGCGTCTCTGGCGGTTGAGCTTTTCAGCGGAGAAAATGGCATCTCTCGTACCGAAGGACCTGCCAGGACTTTTGAGAGACGTCGCCGAAAAATCCGACGAAGTCAGAACTCTGGTGAGAAGGTTCGTCGATGAAATACAACTCGAAGATTCGCACGAGGTGGAAGCGAGGCTGAGCATTTACAACGAACTGAAGAGACGTTTTGGACCTGACTGGGAAGACATAAAGAAGAACTGGGCGAAGTTGGAGAGAGAAAAGAGCGAGTTACTCGAAAACAAAAGACGCTTGCAACTTGCAGAGCGTGAGCTTCGTTCAATCGAAGAGCGCTGCTGGAATCTCGCAGAGAAATTGCACGAAAACAGGGTCAAAGCCATAGGTGAGTTTGAAGGCTTCGTCAACAAGCATCTTCGAGAACTCGCCATGAACCTGAACTTTTCGGTGAAGATCGAAAGGCTGAACCAACTGACTTTCACCGGTATCAGCGACGTCGAATTCGTCGTCGAAGCGAACAATGAGCAAAGATCTCTCAGAGAGGTACTTTCCGGAGGAGAGCTCTCGCGCATGGTGCTCGCGGTGCATCTGTCGGTT
>JAPYWY010000131.1 GCA_028276125.1 Pseudothermotoga sp. | reverse complement strand
GTGAAGCTGTCGATTTTAAGTTCGTCCCCTGAAACCTCGCCACGCCCCAGAACTTTGGTGATCTCCTGTGGGGTGATTTGGGCCTCTATCACAGAGTAGAACGCCGGTTCGACGGTCACAGTAGTTGATTGTGCTTCGAACAAGTTCTGCACGAACTGGGCGATCCCGACAGACATAGCCATCTTACCTGAGGATTTATCTGAGAGAACAAGGACCTGCTTCGTGGTGCCCTCGAGGTCGCTCGGAAGACCAAAGGTCTGTGCGAACGAACCAAGCACGTTGCCTGTCGTGTCGCTGAAGATCTGTTCGAAGATGACCTTCACAGCTCTCGCGCTTTGGACGTTAGAGAAAACGAAGATCTCGCCCGCGAGGTTTGGATCCTTGTGCAACTGGTAAGATGGATCAGGCCGCGCTTCAGAAAGCATTTTCTTTGCGGCATCGTTCTTGGCTTTCCACTGCAGAGAACCACTCATTTTGTCCGATTCAACCTTGATCAGCAGGAGCGATTCAAACTCAGCTTCATCGTAGGTAAGCTTCGGCGAATAGCCCACCGCCCACACGGACGAATCCTCAAAACGTTTGGTCACCTCGGCCGGAATTGTGCCTCCACCTTTCAAACACACGTTGGCAAAATCTCTGCTGTTCGAGACCACTACGTAAGATTTCTGGGCGCTCACCCAGATCTCTTTGCCAAGAAAATCTCCAATGGCTTTGGCCAGCTTCTCCGTTTCCTTCCCTGGGCCCATCGCCAAGAAGAAGTTTTGATCCTTCTGAACCAACAAAATCTGACCTGACAAAAGCTCGTTGAACTGTTCCATCTTCGCCCCGTACTTCACGAGCTGGCTCGCTATGACACCTTGAATCATGGACTCGATTCCAAGACCGTTGATGAACGTGTCGAACAAAGCTATCTTCTTCATTTGTTCGTAGTATTTCGCGTTGTCTCTGCTCAGCAACAGAAAGTCATAGGTTTGAGGGATGAACTGAGTGACTCCCAGCATCAGCGTGCTGACAAGCAACAACAACAGTATCAGTTTTCTCATCGTGATACCTCCCTGCAAGGTTTTTCACCTAATAATACCACAAAAATTGGCCAATATCAGCTCAAAATCGTTGATAAATCGAAAAGATAGCCAAAAACTTTCGGTACCTTTTTCTGATTGCTTTTTGCATCGCATTTCTCATGACTTTACCCCGCATTTTTCCTGTACAGTTCAGCACCCACTTGAAATGAGTGACCCCAAAGTGTTATTATACAAGCAAGAGGGAGATCTCATCTCCCGAAACTGCTGTAAGGAGGGGGGTTGAAGGATGAACAAGAAGGAACTTGTCGACAAGGTTGCGAAGAAAGCTGGTCTGAAGAAGAAGGACGTCAAGAAAGTCGTCGACACGATGCTGGAGTCCATCACCGAGGCTCTGGCGAAGGGCGAAAAGGTCCAGCTCGTTGGCTTCGGAAGCTTCGAGGTTCGCAAGGCGGCACAGAGGAAAGGAGTTAACCCGCAAACCAAGAAGCCCATCACGATTCCTGCAAGGAAAGTCCCGAAATTCAGACCTGGCAAAGTTCTCAAGGAAAAGGTTAAGTGAGTGGAGGGGGCGCAAGCCCCCTTTTCATTTGCCGACACAGAAGTCTTTGAACATCCGATCGATCAGATCGACCTTGTACTGTCTCCCGAGCAAAGCGTCGAGTGTCTCGAGACAGTTCCTCAAACTCTCCGCTGCGGCGTCGAGTCTTCCCCCATCCACTTCTCCAATTGCACTTTCGAGGTTCGACCTACATGACAAGAGAAGTTCGTACTGTCTGGTTGTGGTCACGTAACCTTCTACGTTCTCGAACACATCCTGAAGTTGCTTGACGATCTCCTCTTCGAGCCTCTCGATGCCTTCCCTCTTCAGAGCAGATATGACCAAAACGCGTGCCTCCGTGCCGAGCGCCCTCTTCAGACTCTCAGGATCCACTTTGTCGATCACGTCGATCTTGTTGACCACGACGAGGTACCTTTTGTCCCTTATGAGCTGAAGTATCTTGAAATCGTCCTCGTCAAGCGAAGTGCTGGCATCGAGAACGAAGAGGATCAGATCAGCTTGGCCCGCAGCGCTTATGGCTCTCTCTACACCGATTCTCTCCACCCTGTCGTTGGTTTGTCTTATACCTGCGGTGTCAATCAAAGTGAAGGTAATTCCCTTGATCGTCACGAGGGCTTCTATCGTGTCCCTCGTCGTACCTGGTATCTCGGTCACGATCGCCCTCTCTTCGTTCAGCAGTGCGTTCAACAGTGTCGACTTGCCAACGTTTGGTTTACCAACTATCACTATCCTTAAACCCTTAGACAGAGCGAGCCTGACATCCACGTTCTTAAGCGACTCGTTCAGACGATCGAGCAAATTCAGCAACTCTTTCTTCAGATCTTCCAATGTTGTGAAGACTTCGTCTGGATAGTCGAACTCCACCTCCATTCGAGCCAGTACACCGAGCATGTCCTGTCTCAACTGCTCGACGTAACAAGCCAACTTTCCGGACAAATTTGCAGCCGCCATTTTGACCGCACTCTTCGATGTGGCTTCCACGATCTGCTTCACGGACTCGGCCTTCGTCAGATCAATCTTTCCGTTGAAGAAAGCCCTCTTAGTGAATTCTCCTGGCTCTGCGAGCCTTGCACCCAGCTTTAGGAACCTCTCCAAAATCATCTGTGTGACGATGGGTCCGCCGTGGCACATAACTTCGACCATGTCCTCACCCGTGTAGGAATGAGGTGATCTGTAGAACACGACGAGCACTTCGTCTATGACTTGGCCGTCGTCGTCCAGGACGAAATTGTGGTACACCCTGCGTGGTTCAACGGAACTGGGAACTTTCCTGAGGGATTCAAGACAAATCCTCCAAGACTCTGGCCCGCTCAGACGGACGATCGAAATCGCTCCGACGCCTCTGGGACTCGCTATGGCAACGATCGTGTCGAACAAACTTTCAGCTCCCGCTGAGAAGTTCAGATACGATCTTGTTCACAAGCTTTCCATCCGCTCTGCCCTTCACTTGTGGCATGATCACCTTCATGGCTGTGCCCACGTCTTTGGGGCTCTTCAGATTCATTTCAGAGATAACCTTCCTGGCTAACTCTCTTATTTCCTCTTCGCTCAGCTGGTTCGGCATGTACGATTGGATCACTTCTATCTCTTGTTTTTCTGCCTGTGCCAGATCTGGTCTGCCGCCCTTCTCGTACATCTCTATGGCCTCTTGTCTTTTCTTTATCTCCTTCGACATGATCTGAAAGATCTCTTCGTCCGTCGCTGGACCCATTTTCTCAACCTCGAAGTTCTTGATGGCCGCCAAAAGCATCCTCACCGTTCTGAGTTTGACTTCATCCTTCGCTTTCAAAGCTTCTTTGAGATCCTGATTCAACTTGGCTTTCAAATCCACAAGATCACCTCCATCACTCGATCACTGAAACTATCCTGAGATCAGCTTCCATCGAGAGATCTATCGTCTCACCACTCTCGATCCTCAAAACGGGTCTCAACGGGTTTCTCCTGTTCACACCGACCACGACGGCCTTTCTTCCGTCGCTCAGGACAACGGTGGTGCCTATCGGATAGAGCCCAAGCACGGAGACCAAGGCTTGAACCACCCTCGGATCAAGCTTGTTCAAAGAAGCGAGTTTGATGACCTCAGTCATAACCTTGTAGGGCGTCCAAGAAGGTTTGTAAGATCTGTTCGAAATCAGTGCGTCGTAGATGTCCACGACACTCACGATGCGCGCGAACAGACTTATCTGTTCGTTGGTCAAACCCGCGAGATAACCACTTCCATCGAGTTTCTCGTGATGGTCCCTCACGGCACTTATGACGCGCTCGTCGCTCAAACCAGATTTTCGACATATTCTCTCACCGAACGCAACGTGCTTTTTCATCACTTCAAACTCCTCTGAAGTCAGCTTGCGTGGCGCGAGCAGTATCTCCCTGGGAACCAAAACTTTTCCGACATCGTGAATCATTGAAGCGAATGCAAGGTGTGACAGTTCCTCCAATCTTAAACCCAACTCCGTTCCGACCAGAGAGCTTATCATGCTGACGTGTACTTCGTGCGTGTAGGTGTAATCTTCGTCCGTTTGCTGAACGAGGAAAACCAACGAAATCTTCTCCCCGTAGTTCTTTATTATGTCATTCAGCACGGTCTGTGAAACTCTCCAGACCTGCTCGCTCTCTATTTTGAACTTCTCAACTGCAGATTTGAACACCTGTTGTATCTCTTGCTTCGCCTGCTCTATCTTCCGAGGTTCAACCAACGGTGGAACGGCTTCCTCAACCTTCACCCAAATTCTGTTCAAACCGTTTTTTTGGAGCTGCTCAATCTTGTCCGGTGTGACCCTATCGCCAGCTTTGATCAAGACCGTGCCGTCTGGATTTCGGACGGTTTCGAGCGATATTTCCACACCCGCGAGCGATTCAACACCCTTCAATACGGCTTGAGCAGCTTCAAGTTCCAAGGGTCTTCACCACCATTCCTTCGCTCCCAGCCGGTACCACGCACGACCAATGCCACGTTCTCTCAGAAATTTCTCTCCACAATGCCCTGACTCGCTTCAACGTCACCGCATCTATTTTCTTCAGCATCTCATCGATGAGCACGGGTCTACCCTTCGCGATGATGAATTCGATGACATAACCAAAGACACTCGAAACGCTCTCTGTGATCATCTGGAGCTTACCGATCAACCGTTGCTTGCCGTAATTGAACTGATCTTTCGAGATATCCTCTCTCATTATTCTCCTTAACTCTTCGACGTATCTTTCGAGCTTGTCAAGACTGGTACAAGCGTACACTCCAAATATTCCCCTGTCGTTCCAAAGTTGGTTGACAAGCTCAACATCGTAGACGAGCCCGAGCTGTTCCCTCATCCTTGTGAAGAGTACCGAGCTCATCCCGCTTCCCAGTAGCGTGCTCAAGACCATGAAAGCAGGATAGTCTTCACACATCACTCCAAAGTCCAAACGCGTTCCACCGATCATGTGAATTTGTGTCAAGTCGTTCTTGGCTTCACAGTTGATCCCTTCGGGTTTGAAACACAGTTCCACGTTAGCTGGATCAACTTCCCTGTTGTGCCTCTCCAAGGTCTCGATCAACTTCTCCAGAACGTTCTTCGTGACCTTCCCAACTGCGATTATCTCGACGCTCCCATAGTGCGCCGAATGAAAATCGAGAACTTTCTGCCTCGTGAGTTTCTCAACGGTTTCTTTGTAACCA
>JAPYWY010000129.1 GCA_028276125.1 Pseudothermotoga sp. | reverse complement strand
TGAGAAGATCTGCACGATCGCCATGACAGAAATTCCTATCATCAAGCCAAGTTTGATCGCATAGAAATGAGCCTTCTCGAGCTTGTTCATGTCCCCAGCCCCGTAAGCCGCCCCGACCACCGATGTAACTGCGGCAGATATACCCAGCATCGGTACAGTACCGAAGTTTATGATCCTCCAAGCACTCGTGAAGACGGCGAGACCTTTCGCTCCAGCAGCGATAGACGCGAACTTGTTGAGAATGAAAATCGCTATGGACATAGAAAGTTGAGCTAAGGAAGCCGGAATGCCGATAGAAAGGATTTTCCAAAGGAACGAAAAGTCGAGTTGGTTCTTCCTGAAGCTTAGGTCCAGATACATGTCCTTCCGAAGAAAGAACCAGTACATGGCCATGAGAAGACTCACGACCGCTGAGATGACCGTCGCATACGCTGCTCCTGCCACACCCAACTTGAGAAGGTAGATGAAGATCGGATCGAGCGCCACGTTCAGAACAGATCCGATGACGATCACCATCATGGCCCGTTTGGCATCACCCTCGGCACGAAGAATTGCGTTTGCCACGTTCGTCAGCATGAAGACGATCGTGAAGGGTAGAACGATGTACGAATACTGCAAACACAACGTCAGGACTTCACCCGTTTGTCCCATCAAAATGAGCGCAGATTTTATCGAAATCAAAGAGAGAAATGTGACCCCTGCCCCAAGCATGAGCACGAGCAGGATAGCCACCTTCGCTGCACTCTCTGCTCCAGACTTGTCCTTGGCACCGATCCTCTGCGCAACCACGGCATTCGTGCCTATGCCCAAGCCTGTCGCGAGAGATATGATGATCATGAATATGGGAAAGAACCCGCCAACGGCTGCAAGAGCATTCGGGCCGAGGCCGGCGACCCAGATCGCATCCACAAGGTTGTAAAGCGTTTGCATGAACATTGCAAGCATCATTGGGCCGGAGATCTTCAGTATCGCCTTCTTTGGATCGCCAAGCAATGTAGCGACGCTCTTGTGCGTTGTTTCCACCCAGAACACCTCCGAACGGCGCACACTCGTTCGTGAACAGAACTATTGTAACACCGAACCTGGGGTCACTACATTGACGTTTTGAGTGCCAACAGTAATAATGCTTCAGTCGCGCAACTTGGATAAGTTTCTAATTTCATTTCATCACAAATATGTGGTAAAATAACTTAGATGGAGGTGAGCATCATGTTGGCGATTGGTTCAATGGCTCCCGAATTTGCCCTCAAAGATCAAGATGGCAATGAGATTCGGCTCTCGAAATTGAGAAGTAAGAAGGTGTTGTTGTCGTTCCACCCTCTCGCTTGGACATCCGTTTGTGCGGATCAGATGAAATCTTTGGAACTCGCGTACGAAGAATTTCAGAGTCTGAACGTCCTACCGATTGGCATCAGCGTCGATCCTGTTCCAAGTAAAAAAGCTTGGGCAGAATCGTTGGGATTGAAAAAGTTGCGCATAATTTCAGACTTTTGGCCTCACGGAGAAGTTGCCAAGGCGTTCGGCATCTTCCGAGACAGGGATGGCTTTTCCGAAAGAGCGAACATACTAATAGACGAAGAAGGAAAGATCGTCTGGTTCAAGGTATATCCCATCAGACAGCTTCCTGATCTTGGTGAGATATTGAGTTTTCTCAAATCGAAGTGAAGTGACCGCGGCACGTTCATGACGGTCTTTCGTTGCTCCCTTCTTCGGGAGGCTTTTGTATACAGAGCACGTACTCGGTACCTTTCTCTGTGATCCACACTCTGTATCCATATTTCCTGCAGTAGTTCAATATTCGTTCCTTCGATATTGGATAGTCCAGAACCACCATGAGTTTCTGGCCCGGTTGCATCTGCGTCAGTTGTTTTTTCGTTTGAAGATCAGGTATCGGGCACATCTCGCCGCGCATGTCCAAGACGAAGTCTGGTCTTGGTAGTTCCTTCGCGTCAAGAATGTAATGAAAAACTGCATTTCCTTCGAATTTTCCTGATTCTTTCAGCCACACCGACGCTTCTTCGAGAATGTGCATGATGTGTTCCGAGGCAAGGTCGAATCTGTCACCGTCCTTACTATGGATCACCCTCAAAAGACCCTTGCGAGCCATTTGATCAAGGTACCTGAAAGCCGTTGATATATCCATTTTCAAACTCTTCGCGACCTCGTTCGCCGTCATACACCCTTCGGTCAAGAGCATTAGTATTTCGAGTCGTCTCTGGTTGGCGAGCAACTTGAAGAACCCCACCAGCTCGTTGTTGCCCAAATTTGATCACTCCATTCCAAAAAAGCGCGGGCTCTTGGCCCGCGCGCTCATCACTGCGTGAGACCTCAACCGATCGATTTGGGATGTTTCTCGATAAGCTCGATTAATTGTGCATAGCTTATCAGTGGAACGTTCGAATTTGACTCATCGTAGCCGCGAGCCAGAAAGTCATCCTTCAGCGCGTACACGTTTGCCTTCGTGTGTTCTTTCACGTTCTGCAAAATCCAGTATACACCATTTTGCAGAAGTATGACGTCATCGTTCTCTGTGGCGCTCTCAAGTTTTATACGCTCCGCAGGATTGTTTGGACCATACTTGACAATGATCAAAGCCACGTTCATCACCTCTCACATGAAGATGACGTGATCGAACTGCTGCAAGAGCTCGGAAAGTTGATCTTTGTTGACAACATTTGCTCCAAAGTTTTCATCGATCTCTTTCACCCTGAACTTCTCGAGATCTTCTTTCACAACATAAACAGGTGTGCCGTAATTCTTTATGTACCTGTGGCAGATAGAAAGCGGAAGTAGACCAAGCAGTTCCGGTTTCGTGTTCTTGGAAACTGCGACGCACGCCTCGTCCAGCAAGAGCACGGCGGGCTCCAAATCTTCACCGTACATACCGAAAGCGGTTCTGAAAGCCTCGTTCACCCATATACTACCCACAGGAGATTGGTACGCAACGAACAAGAGCTTTTTCATCGTCCATCACCTCAAGCCATGAGGTTTATGAAACGATCGCTGGTCGCGAGCAATTGTGCGAGCTCAGGTAATCCGCTGGGTTTGGCGCCGTCCACGATCATGTCTGTAGTGATACCCCTGTAATCCATGCATATACCGCAGATGTCGACTTTGATCTTACCCGCCGAGATCATCTCTTTGATCTTGTTGGGGATGTTTCTATCTATCCGCAATGGCTTGATGTTCTTGTTGATGCACAACACTGAGTCTGCGAACAGGAACAGATTCACTTCGTGCCCTTTTTCCACAGCCGCTTCTGCTATCTTGAGTGCCGTGTCCAAATCTTCGTACGTGTAGGGAGGTACCATCACCTGAATCGTTATCTTCATCGCTCATCTCTCCCTACCGAACAAAAGCCAAGCCATCGTCCAGTTCCCGAGAATGAAGAAGATCGAACTCACGATGGACGAGATCGCGAGCGTGGGAACACCAGTCAGGAAATGACCTATGTTGCAGCCACCCGCCGTTGCCGCACCGAATCCCATGAGCGCTCCGCCCACCATCACTTGCAGGTAGGTCTTCGGGTCCTTCGGCATGCGGAGCTTGAACTCCTTGGCGGCGATTGCGGAAATCATGGCTCCTATGATGATACCTAACACCTCGGCACCGATCCAGTTCAGCTGTTTGTTGGCGGTGTAGACGGACAGTATGTTGGTCCAACCACCTGTGATGCCCAAGCCATAGTTTCTACCAGCGGCGGCACTCGCCCACCAAGCTATGGGCTGAAGAATCGCGATCAATATCGCGGCCCATATCCAGTTCAATTTTGTCTCGCGCTGGGATGTCTTCGTTCCGAAGGCGTACCAAATCAAGAGTGCGGCGACAATGAGTGTGACGATCCAAGGATTCACGTTAAAGATCGTGGCCAAGGTGGGCCCAACCTTGGAGGCATACACGGAACTGTTGGGTTTCACTGTCACGTTGAACTTTCCGAGCCACTGCTCGCAGCCTGCGCGGTCAGACCGAAGATCAATCCTGCCAACCAAGATGTGGTCATGCCCTCGCCGATCCTGTAAGTGACACCTGAGGCGCAGCCACCTGCAAGGACCATTCCCAGTCCGAAGACGTAACCACCCACGATGTTCGCAACCCAGTTCAGGGGCATTGGTGCAAGCTTTATAACACCCAACTGAGCGAAGAGCAACAACGTGATCGATTGAAGTGCTATCGCCAGGGCGGCAAGTTTCATGAGGTAATTGTCTTTGAAGATCAGAACATCCCTGAAGGCTGAATTGAAACAGATTCTACCTCTCTGAAGGATCACACCGAAAATGATACCTATCAAGAGTCCAGTCCAGATCACGATCTCTACCTCCTCTCAGCCCTTCACTTTGATGTATATCTTCCATTCGCTCTTGCCGACTTCCTCGATCTCGAGAACTTCGTGCCCGAGCTTCTTCACCGTCTCTGGAATCCTTTCCTTGGAGAGAGGATAATCGATCCATACCTCGAGGATCTCTCCAGGCTTCATGTCCTTGAGAGCACGCTTTGTCTCAACATCCGGTATCGGACAAACTTCTCCACGAACATCGATGGACTTGTTCACCTGGTACTTTGCCATTCGATCCACCTCCCGCTTGTGAAAAAAGTATCAATCACCAACTAAATGCTAAATTCGGTTGTTTGAGGCTGGCTTAAGTGGGAGTTACGACTTGGTAAAGCCTGCAAGCGGTGAGTTAAGAACTTACGAGCCGTCTGAGCGAATTTTGCTCAGTGGTTGGGCCTCATTATCTTCTTCAGGTGCTCTCCAGTCTCCATGAAGTAAAGCTTTTCGCAAATGTTCGTCAAATGGTCTGCGATGCGTTCCAGATGCCTTATCAAGAAGGCTTCTTCCAGATAAACCCTCATCATTCTTGGATTGGTTTCGTGGCAGGCCAATTCGATGAGAGCCTCGTGGCCTTGGTTGTGAAGCTTATCCACGTCATCGTCCCTCTTCCACACCTTGATCGCAAGGTCAAGATCTTTGTGCTTCACAGCATCGACCGTTTGCTGGAGCATGACGCTGATGATTCTGATCATTTGATTGAGGGTCTCCCAACTCGAGAAAGTCTCCAGACTCCTCTGGACATGTCTGCTCAACTGCGCTATGTTGACACATTCGTCCGCAATTCTTTCCAAATCAATCGAGAGACCTATCATCGCGACGACGAACCTCAAATCTTCCGCGAGCGGTTGATACTTGGCGATCACATCGAATGCTGTCGACTGAATCGTCACATCGAGTTCGTCGAAGTAGTCGTCCATCTGTTCTATTTCTGTTATGATCTTTTCATCGCCCGACTGAACGGCGTAAA
>JAPYWY010000252.1 GCA_028276125.1 Pseudothermotoga sp. | reverse complement strand
ACCTGACCTTCGAAGCCTTCGATTACATTGCACAGGTGAACGAAGATCCTGCGGGAGTCATCGTCAAGGTCGACGCACCATGGAAAACGTTGCAAGATCTTTTGAACGACATCAAAGCGAACCCTGGAAAATACCTGTTCTCTGGTACCGCGGCTGGAGGCATATGGGACCTCGCCAGGATAGGCATGCTCGACGCCGCTGGAATCTCTCCGGATGCAGTCACGTGGGTGCCCACAACGGGAGCTGCGCAAGGTTTGGTTGAACTGCTCGGAGGACACGTGCACGTTGTGACATGCTCCATAGCCGAGGCAGTGTCTCAAATTCAGAGTGGTCAGGCTCGAGCCCTCGCCGTGATGGCGGACGAGCGTCACCCCATGTTCCCAGATGTACCGACTTTGAAAGAACTCGGTATAAACTGGTCTGCCGGTACGTGGAGAGGCGTGGCGGTGCCGAAAGGAACACCCAGCGAGATCAGGAAAATTCTTGAAGATGCCATAATCGAGATAGCGAACAGTGAATCTTTCAAGAATTTCATGCAGACGAACGGGTTCGGTATAAAGATCAGAAGAGGCCAGGAGTTCTACGAATTCATCAAACAGCAGGACCAGGCCTGGAAGAAAGTGCTCGAACTCGGAGGATACCTGCAAAAATGACAGCGATGGCCCTCAAGGGCCATCGCTTCTTTGAGGAGTAGGTGAGGATGTCGATCGCCGATTTGATCTTGGGATTCGTATTGGTCTTCATCTCTTTCTTCGTTCTGCTATACAGTCGAAAATTCCCGCGTTTCGTGGTGAGAGGGGTTCGCCTACCTGGTCCCAGCTTTTTTCCACGCATTCTCGTGGTGTTGTTGTTGATCTTCGCCGCCTACATCTTCGTGGAGTACTTCCTTCTCCGAAAGAGGAAAACCTCCGACGAGAAACATCCTGTCGATGCAAAGAGCCTTTTGAACGTTCTCTGGATCTGTCTCGTGGTCCTTTTCTTCTTTCCTCTTGCCAACTTGATAGGAACGTTCGTCGCCTTGATCACGCTGTCGTTCCTTTTGATGGTTGTGTTGAAATCGAAATGGTATGAGGCTTTGGTCTTCTCACTCAGCGTGGCTTTGATCGTTCATCTCATTTTCAGTGTGGTCTTCAAGATCCCATTGCCTGAGGGAGTTCTTTTCGCAAAGCTGAGGTGAAACAGATGCAGCTCTTCACTGTGTTGAAACCAGATGTGTTGTTTCCTCTTTTGCTGTCCATGTTCTTCGGGATCTTCGTTGGAGCCATACCGGGCTTAACCGCAACGATGGCCGTGGCTCTCATAATACCTTTGACTTACTACATGAAGCCCATCGCGGGGCTCGCCATGGTCTTGGGAGTTTCCTTCACCGCCATCTTTGCCGGTGACATACCCGCCACTTTCTTGAGGATTCCGGGCACTCCCGCGTCCGGTGCGGCGATCCTCGATGGTTTTGAACTTAACAAGAAAGGCAAAGGATCGCTGGCGCTCATGCTCGATCTTTTTTGTTCCGCACTTGGGGGTTTGATAGGTGTTATCATACTCATAACGGTTTCGCCACCACTCGCGAAGTTCGCTTTGAAGTTCACGCACTTCGAGTACTTTTGGCTCGGTATCTTCGGACTCAGCATGGCTGCCGTTTTGAGCAGGGGCAACACCGTCAAGGGATTGATGTCGGCCACACTCGGTTTGTTGATCTCAACGATCGGCATAGACGTGACCACAGGTTATCCGAGGTTTACCTTCGGTGTCACAGACTTGATGGACGGTGTGGGTTTCATACCTGCGATGATCGGTCTGTTTGGACTTTCGGAAGTCTTCAAGAGGGTCACCGAAGAGAGTCAGCTCCAGCTGTCCGCGGTCTCGGAAGTGGTTAAACCGAATTTAAAAGAGACGTTCAAGCACATATGGAAGCACAAGTTCACACTCATCCGTGGTGCCTTGATAGGCACTTTCATTGGCGCCTTACCCGGTGCCGGTGCGGACGTTGCGGCGTGGGTTTCGTACGGTGTGGAAAAGAACGTGTCGAAAGACGAAGAACTGGGTACGGGCAGCATACGCGGTGTCATCGCTCCTACGAGCGCAAACAACGCGGCAATTGGAGGAACCTGGATTCCTGCGCTCGTGTTTGGTCTGCCCGGTGACTCGATCACCGCGATCGTTCTCGGTGCGATGCTCATGTACGGTCTCAGGCCAGGTCCAATGATTTTCACTCAGTCCAAAGATCTCGTCACGCAACTCTTTACCGTTGCAGTCTTGATACAGGTTCTGTTGCTACCGATAGGCTGGCTTGGGATAAAGGCTTTTTCACTCTTTGTTAAGCTCAAAACCAGCCTCGTGATGGTCGCGGTGACGGTTTTTTGCATCATAGGTTCTTACGCTCTGAGGAACAGCGTTTTTGACGTTTATGTGATGTTCGTTTTCGGTCTCATCGGTTATGCCTTCGAAAAGTTGAGAATCCCCCTTGCGCCAATGATTTTGGGTTTGATCCTTGGCAGGACAGTCGAAGACAATTTGAGGGTTGGTCTGATCAAGACCAAGGGAAGCTTCCTTCCGTTCTTGAGTCGCCCCATATCACTAACGCTGTTTGTGATGATAGTTCTGGTGTTGATCGTTCCACCGCTGACGAAAATCCTTTCGAGGAAGAAAGTATAATTTTTATTGGAGGGGGATTTCTTGAAAACTGCAGCTGTCTTGACGATAGGTAGTGAAATCGTCGAAGGCATCATTCTCAACACGAATGCCCAGTACATCTGTCGAAGGCTCGTTGAGAACGGTTACAGGGTGAACAGAGTGGTCAGCGTGGACGACGAGGAGGATTCCATCAAAGAAGAGGTTCAACGTTTGCTTGCTTCTTGCGATGTACTCGTGTTGTGCGGAGGTCT
>JAPYWY010000005.1 GCA_028276125.1 Pseudothermotoga sp. | reverse complement strand
CCAAGGCGTTGTCACGAAGGTTGATTCTAGACGAGTGGATCAGAGAGAGAATCCACGAAAGAGTTTCACGATATTACAGTAATCTTCCCAAGAACTTGGACAAGCAAGCTTTTGTCATCGAGAACGCACAGATCGTTCCAAACCCCGTAGGTACTGCGCCTGGTCAGTTGATCGATTTCGAAGGCAAGAAGATCGTGCTCTTGCCGGGACCTCCACAAGAGATGAGGCCGATGTTGGACAGCGTGCTTGAGAAGCTGGAAACAGAACAAGACTTCAAAACTATCAAGATGCTCTTCTTCGCCGTGCCTGAGTCAGTTTTGGACCAGTTCATAACCGACGCTTCAGTGAAGGGTTGTGTAAAGATCGCCACGCAGGCATCTTTCAGTGAAGGCGTGTGGGTGAGGCTCACGGCACCTCTGAATTGTTTCGCTGAAGCTGAAAGTCTTGCGCAGAAACTCGTTGAGAAGTTCCAACGTAACTTCATAGGTTACGGTGACACGAGCGTTGAAAGGGCGCTGTTCGAGGAACTGGAAAAAAGGAAACTCACGTTCTCAGTCGCAGAATCTTGCACCGGTGGGCTTGTCAGCGCCAAGATCGTGTCGGTTCCTGGGGCTTCGAGAGTCTTCGTTGGGGGTGTCGTTGCGTACGACAACAGTGTGAAAATGAGGATACTCAACGTTCGAGAGGAAACGTTGAAACGCTTTGGAGCTGTGAGCGAGCAGTGTGTTGTTGAAATGGCTCATGGAATCAAGGAGCTGACCCACAGCGATTTAGCAGTTTCCGTTTCCGGTATTGCCGGACCAACAGGAGGCACTCAGGAAAAGCCCGTTGGCACGGCGTACTTCTGCGTTACGGACGGTAAGATAGACAGCGTCGAAAAAATCTTCTATCCGCAAGAAAGAAACATCTTCAGATCGAGGATCGCCACGCACGCTTTGTATTTGTCGTTGATCCGTTTGCGTGGTATGATATAGTTTGACAAAGCCAGTCAGGAGGAATCCGTATGAACGAACAATATCTCAGCATTTTCATCGATGAGAGTAGAGAGTACGTCCAGAGTTTGAACGAATCGTTGTTGAAACTCGAGAAGAATCCTCGTGATGAAGAGACAGTGAACGAAACTTTCAGGATCCTTCACACCCTCAAAGGCATGGCGGGTACCATGGGTTTCGAACGCATGGCCAAGCTCACCCACAGGATGGAACAACTTCTGGACAAGGTGAGATCGAAAAAGGTCGCGCTGACGAGCGACTTGCTCGATCGGTTGTTTGCTGGTGTTGACATGATAGATAAGATGGTCAACAACGTCGCCTCGGGTGGGAACGACCAGGTGAACGAGGAAGATTTGAAAAGCTTGATGGACGCGTTTGAAGTGGTTCAAGAGCAGAAAGTTGAAGAACAAAAAGTTCAGTCGGAAACGAAGAAGGAATCTGTCGATGTTGAAGATTCAGTGATGAAGGTCATCCATGAAGCCTCGAAGGAAGGTTACGGTGCCTTCAAAGTCAAAGTTACACTCGCCGAGGGAACGATCATGAAGGCCGTGAGGATGTACATGGTGTTCAAGGCGATAGAGGATTCCGGCGGACAGGTATTGAGCAGCGTTCCACCCGTCGAGGATATAGAACAAGAGAAGTTTGACAGGGAAGTCGAGCTCGTGATCATCGCGAAGCAGGATGCAGAGTCGTTGCACAAGATGATTGCTTCCATATCTGAAATAGAGAGAGTCACGGTGACGACCATAGCGAAAGTTCAGGAGAAGTTGAAGGAAGAAGAAAAAGAAAGAGAAGTGAAGAAGGAGGAAGTGCTTGAGGAAGCAAAGATCGTGGAAGAGAAGGCGCAAGAACAAAAGATCTCGCAGAAGAGGAGACTCGTTCAAACGGTTCGCGTGGACATCGACAAGCTCGACACGTTGATGAACCTCATGGGGGAACTCGTCATATCGAGGAGCAGGATCTCCGACATTCTCAGAAAGTACAACATAAAGGAAGTCGACGAGAGTCTCTCGCAACTGAACCGAATAACGCTCGATCTGCAGAACGTTGTGATGAAGATCAGGATGGTTCCCATCGCCTTCGTCTTCAACAGGTTCCCCAGGATGGTCAGAGATCTTGCAAAACAGCTTTCGAAAGAGATAAACTTCGTCATCGAGGGTGAAGACACCGAACTCGACAGAACGTTCGTCGAGGATATCGGAGAACCTCTCGTGCACTTGCTTAGGAACGCGATAGATCATGGTATAGAGACGAAGGAAGAACGCATCGCGAAGGGTAAACCTCCCGTTGGTACGGTTGTGCTCTCCGCCAGACACGAAGGTAACAACGTCGTGATCGAAGTGAAGGATGATGGTAGGGGTATCGACAGGGCGACGGTGCTCAAGAAGGCGATAGAAAAAGGGTTGATCAGTGAAGCTCAAGCCGAGAACCTCTCGGATGAGAAAGTTTACGAATTTCTGTTCCTGCCAGGTTTCTCAACGCGGTCCAACGCCACGGAGTTGTCTGGCAGAGGCGTGGGCATGGATGTTGTCAAGAACGTGGTCGAATCTCTGAACGGAACGGTGAAGATAGAGAGCGTCAAAGACAGAGGAACAACCGTCACGATAAGACTACCGTTGACACTCGCGATAATCCAGGCACTTTTGGTCACGGTGAACAACCACGTTTATGCCATTCCGATCGCCAACATAGACAGCACGTTGAACGTTTCTGCCAACAAGATACAGAAGCTCCAAGACAAGCTCGTTACGGTCATACGTGGCGAAATAATTCCTTTGGTGAAACTGTGGGAAGTGTTTGGACTCAATGGGCACAAGGAAGAGCAGTATTACAACACGGTCATCGTTCGCATGGGGAACAGGAAGTACGGTTTGGTCGTTGACTCGTTGATAGGTCAGGAAGACATAGTGATAAAGTCGCTCGGAAAGATCTTCAACGACGTGAGAATATTCAGTGGTGGTGCAATACTCGGTGATGGAAGCATAGCCTTGATACTCGATGTTTCAAACATTGTCTGAGGAGGGAGACCATGGCTGAGCTTTCAGAATTCGAAGTCTTCGTCTTCAGTGTGGGTGGTCAGGAGATGGCTTTTGATGTGGAACACGTGAGCATCGTCATAGAGAAGACTGACATCACCCCCGTACCTCGTGCGAAGAAGAATGTGCTTGGGGTGATGAACTTGAGGGGACGCATCGTTCCGGTTGTCGATCTCGCTTCCATGTTGGGTCTGTCCTGCAAGGATAGTGCGGAGGGAAAGATCGTGGTGGTGAACTACGAAGACATCGAGACGGGTTTTCTTGTAGAGAAGGTCAGAGGTGTGATGAGGGTCAACAGCGAAGATGTCGAAAAGATGCACAAGTTCGACAGTTTTGGTGAGAAGTCGAAGGGGATCATAAAGAAGCAAGAAGAGTTGATAATTCATCTGAGCGTGGGCAAAATACTTGAGGAGTTAACAATGTCTTCGTAAGAACGTTTTGGGGAGGTAAACGGAATGGCGAAGAGAGTGCTCATAGTGGATGACGCCGCTTTCATGCGGATGCTCCTGAAAGACATAATCACGAAGGCCGGATACGAGGTGGCGGGGGAAGCGGCGAACGGTGTCGAGGCTGTCGAAAAGTACAAGGAATTGAAGCCAGACGTGGTCACGATGGACATAACGATGCCCGAGATGGACGGTATCACGGCGATCAAGAAGATCAAAGAAATCGACCCGAACGCCAAGATCATCGTATGCAGTGCGATGGGTCAGCAAGCCATGGTGATCGAAGCGATACAAGCGGGCGCGAAAGACTTCATCGTAAAACCTTTCCAGCACAGCAGGGTGATAGAGGCTCTACAGAAATTGAGCTGAGGATGTGAGAAACATAAGTAAGCTGATAGTGCAGTTTCTCCTCGCCCTTGGCATTCTGATAGGTTTGCTGTATGTGATGTACATCTTTGTGAGAAAGCGTGTTCCTTTTGTCGCCTCAAGGGATGTACAGGTGCTCCAGAGACACTACATTGATAGGAACACCTCTATAGTTTTGGTCAAGGTCCTCGATGAGTATTATTATTTGCTCCTTTCACATTCGAGCTCCAGTGTCTTGAAGAAACTCTCAGAGCAAGAGGTAGCTCACTTGGAAGTCAGGGAACCTTTTTCGAAGATCCTTTTCAAGAGGCTCTCCAGAATTCGAGGTCAGGATAAGGAAGAGAAAGAATGAAAAAGAGATGGCTCGTTCTGGCTTTGCTTCTGCTCGTGAGCCTATCTTTTGCGCAAGAGGAGGTCCCCTTCCCTTCCATAAGCATAAGAGTGAACCCACCACAGAACCAGCGTGATCTGGTCGTCACCTTGGAGATACTTCTCATACTGACCGTTCTCACACTCGCACCGAGCATACTGGTTCTGTTCACGTCCTTCACACGCATCATTGTGGTCTTTTCTTTTCTGAGAAACGCGCTCGGCACCAGACAAACCCCACCCAACCAAGTACTCGTGGGTCTTGCACTGTTTCTCACGTTCTTCATAATGCAGCCGGTCTGGAACGACATATACAACGATGCGCTCACGCCTTATTTGAACGGGAAGATAGGCTATCAAGAGATGTTCGATCGAACGATGAACCGCGTGAGGCAGTTCATGATCAACGAGCTGAAGAACCATCACAACGAAGACAACGTTTTCTTGCTCGCTTCGAGCGTTGGAAGTAAACTCAACAAGGTTGAAGATGCACCGAACAGTGTGATCATACCTGCATTTGTCCTCGGAGAGCTGGAGATTGGCTTCAAGATGGGTATCTTGCTCTACGTACCGTTCATCGTGATCGACATGGTCGTCGCCAGTGTCCTACTGTCGATGGGTATGATCATGATACCACCGGTGCTGGTCTCTTTACCTTTCAAGGTTTTGCTCTTCATAGCGGTGAACGGTTGGGACCTCTTGGTCAGTGGTTTGATCAAGAGTTTCGCGAGGTGATCGGCTTGACCGTGGATGTCTTCGTAGACGTTGTGAAAGAGGGTATCGAAGTCGTTCTGATCTTGATAACTCCACCGTTGTTGGTGAGTTTGATCGCTGGGCTCATCATAGGAGTTTTTCAAGCCGCCACGCAGATTCATGAACAAACCTTGACCTTCGCTCCAAAGATCATTTTGACCTTCCTCACTATCATGCTACTTGGATCTTGGATGCTGCAAAAACTGGTCGAGTACATGCAAGAGATCCTCGAGAAATTCATGGGGATGATCTGACCTGAGTCTGTACGAGTTTGTCCAAGAAAAGTTCTTGGTGTGGGCCTTGGCTTTGACCAGGATCGCTGGCATGTTCACGGTGGCACCTTTTTTCGGAGATTGGTTCTTGCCGTTGCAGGTCAAGGTGCTGCTCGCGGTGCTGCTGAGTTGGTTGGTTACTCCCATCCTTCAGCCGAGTGTACCTTTGGACATACCCGTTCTGACCTTGGTGCTCAGCATGCTGAACAACTACCTGTACGGCCTCGTGATTGGTTTCTTGGCACTCTTACCGCTCACAGGGCTCAGTTTGGCAGGTGAGGTCTTCGGCACTCAAATGGGATTTGCCATGTCTTCACTGTTCGATCCGCAGCGCGAGGAAGTTCCACTGCATGGAGAACTGCTGTACACCATAGGTTTGTTCGTTCTTGTGACTGTAAAGGGACACTTGCTGGTCTATCAAGCAATCGTTGATTCCTTCAAACATTTTTCACTCACGGCTTCGCTCTCCGGATTGAACTTCATGGACGTGCTCATGGATAAAGCTTCGGAGAGCTTCGTTGTTGCACTCAAGTTTGGTATGCCGCTGATCGGCTTCATGCTGGTCGTTTCGGTGGCGTTGGGTATCCTTTCTCGCTTGGTTCCACAGATGAACGTGTTCATGGTGGGCTTGCCTTTGAAGGTGCTCGTTGGTATGCTCTTGATGGCGGGAATGATAGGTGTATGGGCAGAGATGAGCGCAAGTTTGGCCGAAAAGACCGTCAATTTCATAGAGTTCTTCCTGAGTCGCTGAGGATCGATCTACAGCTCTTCGCCGACCCAGACAGAACCGAGAAACCCACTCCCAGACGGAGAAGGAAGGCCAGAGAAGAAGGACAAGTTGCCGTATCACGCGAGCTCAACATGGCCTTGAGTTTCTTCGCGGCGGCGATCGTTCTGAGACTGATCCTGCCTCAACTCAGCAAGTCCTTGGCGAACGCGTCCACGTTTTTTCTGGCACTCGATCCGATGGATTCAGAAACGCTCTCGAGTCACATTTTCCAGCTCTTCAAAGATCCTTTGATCCTCTTGATCCTTCTCATGGGTCTCGTTGCTTTGTTTGGAATAATTGCGGGCGCTTTGCAGACCAAGTTCTTGTTCTCCTTCAAGCCTCTGAAGTTGGACTTGAACAGGATCAACCCGATCGAAGGACTCAAAAGGATGTTCTCTTTGCGAAACCTCTTCGAACTGTTCAAAGCGTTCGTCAAACTTGCGATCGTGGGTTACGTTTCTTACACCGTGATCAAGCAGCGCTACAGGGAACTGCCCGGTCTGACTGACCTTGAACCTGTTGCGGCGGCTTGGTACTTTGCGGAGTTGATCAACACCTTGCTTTTTCGATGCGCGATAGCGATTCTGGCCTTGGCCCTGCTGGACTATCTCTTTCAAAGATGGGAGTTCGAAAAAAGCTTGCGCATGACCAGACAGGAACTGAAGGAAGAGTTCAAAGAGGTCGAAGGTAATCCCGAGGTGAAGAGACGACAGCGCGAGATCATGATGAGGCTCGCGCGGGGAAGGATGCTTCAGAAGGTCCCGGAGGCCGACGTCGTCATAACAAACCCAACGCACATCGCTGTCGCTCTGCAGTACGATTCTGAACAGATGGAAGCTCCCGAGGTCGTGGCGAAGGGAGCGGATGAGCTCGCCAGAAGGATCGTCGAGATCGCCACTAACAACAACGTGCCCGTCGTTCGTAACCCTCAGGTCGCTTGGGAACTCTACAGAACCTGTGAGGTCGGAGATCAGATCCCACCGACTCTTTACAGGGCCGTCGCAGAAATCCTCGCGTACGTGTACTCGCTGAGATGAAATGCTTGCTATAATTTAATGTTAAGGGAGCGAAAGTGTGAAGGGGTTAGATGTTTTTGTTGCCGTCGCGGTCGTTGCGATCGTTCTTTTGATGATCATTCCGATACCGGACTTCGCGCTGGACTTTTTCCAGCTGCTCAACATTGCTTTGTCGATGATCGTTCTGCTCTCGTCGATGTACGTCAGACATGCGCTCGACATGTCGTCTTTCCCCACGCTCTTGCTCATAATCACCCTGTTCAGGTTGGCGTTGAACGTGGCCTCGACGAGGCTGATACTCCTTGAAGGAGAGAAGTTCGGCGGTAGGGTCATAAGGACGTTCGGAGAGTTCGTCGTCAAAGGTGATTACATCGTTGGACTAGTGATCTTCTTGATACTGGTCGTCATTCAGTTCATTGTGATAACGCGCGGTGCCGAGCGCATAGCGGAAGTCGCGGCAAGGTTCACGTTAGACGCAATGCCCGGAAAGCAAATGAGTGTCGATGCGGATCTGAACGCGGGTCTGATCAGTGAGGAAGAGGCACGAAAACGAAGAGAACTCATAAGACGCGAGGCGGACTTTTACGGTGCGATGGACGGTGCTTCGAAGTTCGTGAGGGGGGACGCCATCGCGAGCATCATAATCGTGCTCGTGAACATAATCGGAGGAATCCTGATAGGTGTCTTGAAGCACAATTTGAGCTTTGCGCAGGCGGCACAGGTTTACGCGTTACTCACCGTGGGAGACGGCCTCGTGACACAGATTCCAGCCCTGCTCGTTTCAACTGCCACGGGCATATTGGTCTCACGCGCGGCCGCCAAGGAGAACCTCGGCCAAGACCTTGTGAAGGAACTTTCGAGCGAGAGAAAGGTGATAACCATAACTGGTTTCATACTCTTGTTCCTCGGATTGGCCACGCCGTTGCCCATGACCGCCTCGATCATAGGTATCGCGTTTCTTGCACTCGCCTTCTATTCCTCGAGGGTCGCGCCGAAACAAGTTGCGCCGGCTCCGGCCGGTGCACCCGCTGCTCCTGCGCCGCCGAAGCCGATCTTGACGACACCTCAGGAGATCGCCGAAGTGATCCAGAGTGACACCGTGGAAGTTGAGATAGGTTACGGACTGATACCCTTGGCAGACCCATCTCAGGGTGGAGATCTCTTGGAGAGGATCGCGATGGTCCGAAAACAGATCGCGTACGATTTGGGATTAGTCGTATCGCCCATCAGAGTTCGAGACAGCGTGCTTTTGAAACCCAACGAGTATCTCATAAGAATCAGGGGCGCGGAGGTGGCACGCTACGAATTGATACCCAACAGGTTGCTCGCGATCAATCCAGGCACTGCGACCGAGAAGGTGACGGGCATCGCTGTGAAGGAGCCTGCCTTCGGTCTTCAAGCGTTCTGGATAGACTCCTCGCGCAAGGAGGAAGCAACAAGGTTGGGTTACACGGTGGTCGACCCACCGACGGTTTTCATAACTCACCTGACGGAGACTTTGAAGCGCAATGCAGCCGATTTGCTGGGTTCGAGGGAATTCAACATGTTGCTCGATGGTCTGAGAGAAAAGTTTCCGCAGTTGGTCAGCGATCTGATACCTTCGGTCTTGAAGGCTGGCGATGTGAAGAAGATTTTGCAGAGGCTCCTCAGCGAAGGCGTAAGCATCAGGAACTTACCGCTGATATTCGAGACGCTACTCGAGTACGCAGAAAAATCCACGGACTTGGTCTATCTCACCGAGCAAGTGAGAAGGGCTTTGAAGAGGCAGATCGTTCAATCACTGATCAGCGAGGATGGTAAACTGCACGCCGTGGCGCTCGACGGAGAACTGGAAAAACGGCTCGTTGAATCTCTTCAGGACGTCGGCGGTGAGAAGAAAATCGTTTTGAATCCTCAGATACTCAGAGAGATCATGGAGAATCTGTCGAACCGACTCGAGACGCTCATGAAGAAAGGCTTTTCACCCCTCGTTGTTTGTTCTGGTGCGATAAGGCCGTACTTAGCCCAAATTGTCAAAAGATTCCTGCCGAATGTGCCCGTCATCGCCTATGAAGAGGTTCCCGAAGATCGTGTGCTTCAGGTTGAGGGTGTGGTGAGGCTGTGAAGATGAAGAAGTACATCGTCAACGATATAAAGGAAGCGCTCGAGCAAATAAAGAAAGATCTTGGTGAGGACGCCATCATACTCAGTACGCGCAGTATCAAGAAGGGTGGATTCCTCGGAATAGGTGCCAAAAGATACCTCGAAGTGACCGCCGTCTGTGAAGACAAAGAACAGGAAAAGACTGAAAGCAGTGAAGTCTATAAGCTGCAAGAGTTGCTCGTGAAGAACAGAGAAAAAAGGCAGGAGGAAGAGATCAGGGAACTCAAGCAGATGTTGCAAGAGATGAAGCAGATGCTCGGTATGCAGAGGTTGAACGATTTGCCACAGAACCTTCAAAGGATACTGAAGGGTTTACAGGCTCAAGAGGTGGATCAAACGGTTGCGGGCAAGATAGTCGAGTATTTGAGGATAAGCTATGGAGACGTGAGCTTGGACGATTCTTTGCGACGGTCTTTGGCAGAACACCTTTTGGCTTTCGTCAAAACCGAAGTACCAGCCTTGGAGGGCACAGTCCTCTTCAGTGGACCAACGGGTGTCGGCAAGACCACGACGCTCGCAAAACTCGCTGCGAGATTGAAGATCGTTGAGAAGAAGCAGCTGGCCATCCTCACGCTGGACACCTACAGGATCGCGGCGACGGACCAGCTGAAAACCTACGCAACGATCATGGACATACCCATGAGGGTCGCTTACACGCCGAAAGAAGCGAAGATGGAACTCGATGCGATGAAGTCTTTCGACGTTGTGCTGATCGATACGGCTGGTAGGAGTCAGAACAACGATATGCAAATGAGCGAACTCAAAGCTCTGTTCGACGTGATACAGCCAAACCTGGCTTTCTTGGTGATCAGTATGAATTCGAGGTTTTCAGACCTCAAGGACGTACTCGAAAGGTTCCAGGTCGCCAGACACACACATCTGATCCTCACGAAGATGGATGAGACACGGACCTTCGGACATCTCATCAACGCTCCACTCGTAGGTGGGATACCTGTCGCTTTCATCACCAACGGTCAGAGGGTACCCGAGGACATCGTGGAAGCGAACGCGAAGGACATCGCCCATCTTCTCTCGAGAGAGGTGTTGAGAATTGCCCAATCAAGCTGAGGGGCTTTACGGTTCTCGCGCAAGGATGGTGAGCGTCGCCAGTGGTAAGGGTGGAGTCGGCAAGACAGTGGTTGCCGTCAACCTATCCGTAGTTTTGCAGGAGCGTGGGCACAGGGTACTCCTCTTCGACACCGATGCAGGTTTTGCCAACGCGGAAATACTCATGGGTGTCACACCCAAGTTCACGCTGAAAGATTTTCTCAAAAAGAAGGTGGGCATAGAAGAGGTGATCTTCAGAACTCCGTACGGCGTGGACCTCATAAGCACGGGCATGGACGTGGAAGACCTCATCACGTTCAACGTGGAAGATAAAGGTAGAGTGGTGAACGAACTGAGAAAGATCGGAGAAGATTACGATTACATCATCTTCGACTTTCCGCCTGGCTTCAACGAGCAACTGGAGAGGTTTTACCTGAGTAGCGATCACGTACTCGTCCTCACGGCGACCGAGCCAACAGCGTTGGTGAACGCTTACACCTTCGTCAAGATACTGGTCTTGAAAGGGCTCGAACCTATCAGTTTCCACGTTGTGATGAACATGGTGAAAGATTTGAGGGAAGGTAGGAAAGTCGTCGAGAAGTTCAGCTCGGTGGTGAGCAAGTTCGTCGGTGTGAACTTCGATTCGACGCATCTGATGAAGCTCGAACCTTTAGTCAGAGAAAGTGTCGCAAGGCAGATTCCTTTCGTGGTCCTCAAGAAGACCTCTCAACCATCGCTGGCCATACATGGTATCGCCGATAGGATAACGAACAGGATCGTTGCAAAGAAACTGTCGTTCATGGAGAGAGTCAAACTCTTGTTCGGCATGGGATGAAGGTCGATGGTGGAATACGTTGTGAAGGTCAACGCAAAAGATGTGATCAGACCTGGCATGCCACTCGTGATAGACTTCGAAGACAAGAAGGGTGAGAAGTTGAAACTGAAGAGTAGTGTGCACGATACCTACTTCGACAGGGGTGTGCTCAAGATCGCGATGCCGAGTTACCAAGGCAGGTTTTTGCCACTACCACGCGGCGAATTCATTCGTATGACCGTGATCGCCGACAAGGTAGTTTATGCGTTCAGTAGCCGTGTGTTGGATTATGGGAGAGATCAAGAATCGAACCTTCTGGTCATGTACGTCACCGTTCCAGAACAAGTGGACAGAGTTCAAAGGAGAAGGTACGTTCGCATACCTTTAGTTTTGAACGGAAGTTTCACGATCGAGAATGAAGAAGGAAGATATTCTTTCTTGACGAGGGATTTCAGCGCCGGTGGAATGTTGATGTGCACCTCGAAGTTTTTAAAGGTGGGACAGATCATCTATGTCGAACTGGATTTGACAGACTTGAGGCTTTCCAATCAAAAGTCGCAGATCGTTCGTTACGCGGGCCTGAACCAAACGACGGGCTTTCACGAGTACGGTGTACAGTTTTTGGATGTACCACCGGAGCTTGAAAAAGCCCTGGTTTCCTACGTCTTCCAGCAGGAGATCAAACTGAGGAAGTTGCGGGAGGAGGTGTAGAATGGTCCTTTCAGAGAAGGAACTCGATTTGCTCAAAGAAGTTGGAAACATCGGGACGGGCAACGCAGCCACGGCTCTGTCGCAGCTGACGAACAAAAAGGTTGAGATCACCGTTCCCAAAGCCGAGGTCGTTCCGATATCCAAGATATCTTTCATATTCCCAGAACCTGAGGATCTCGTCGTGGGCGTGAGGATGTCGGTGCACGGTGATATCAACTTCGATGTCTTGCTCGTGCTGAACAGGCTGGCGGCGAAGAGGATTCTCCAAGATCTGTTAGGTTCACCTTGCGAGGACGTGACTCAGCTCGATGAACTTTCGAAGTCTGCGCTGAAGGAAGTCGGCAACATAATGTGCGGTTCTTACATAACCGCGCTTGCGGAATTCACGGGCTTGTATCTCGATCCTTTGCCACCAGATCTCACTGTGGATATGCTCGCGGCGATCATTTCTGAGGCTTTGTTGCCCACAGCATCTTACGAAGACAGTGCAATATACGTCGAGACCGAACTGAGCATAGAAGGCATGCAGACCATCAGCTCGTACATGTTACTGATACCCGGAGAAAACAGCTTGGAGACGGTCTTCAAGAAGGTGGGACTCAGATGAGCAAGAAGATTGTCATCGGTATAGGAGAGCTTGCAGTCGAGCGCAATCCCGCCGTGATCATCACGCTCGGGCTCGGCTCCTGTGTCGGTGTGTGCATGAGGGATCCCGTCGCCAAGGTGGGAGGAATGGCGCACGTGATGCTCCCCGACAGCGGCGGAAGAGACGTTCAGTTGCCTGGCAAGTACGCGGACACCGCGATCGCGGCGTTGATAGAAAGGCTTCTTTCCTTGGGTGGATCCAAATCGAGGCTCGAGGCAAAGATAGCCGGTGGAGCCTCGATGTTCGAGAGCTCCGGGATGAACGTCGGTGCGAGGAACGTTGAGGCTGTGCGATACTGGTTGAAGTACCATCAAGTGCCCCTCAAGGCTGAAGACGTGGGAGGAAACAGAGCCAGAAGCATAGAATACAACATAGAGACTGGAAAACTGCTTGTGAGAAAAGTGGGAGGCGGAGAGACGATACAGGTGCTCGAAATCTGAGTGAGGCGGTGCAACGTGTACGATATGGACGAAGAGCAGATCGTGAAAGAACTGTTGCCCACGGTGAAGAGGATCGCGAACGATCTAATGCAGCATTTACCGAAGAACATCGAAGTTGAAGATCTCATACAAGAAGGTGTTCTTGCACTCATCTCGGCTGTTCGCAGGTACGATCCGCGAAGAGGAGTGAATTTGAAAACATTCCTTGTAAAGAGGATCAAAGGTGCCATGTACGACTATCTGAGGAACATAGATTGGATGCCGAGAAATCTGAGGAAGAACATCAAAGAGGTTGAGAAGGCGATCTACGAGCTTGAATCTAAGCTGGGTAGGCACCCGACGGACGAAGAGATAAGCCTTTACACAAACTTGAGCAACGAAGAAGTGGTGCGCGCTAAGAACGAAATGGTACGAAAACAGTTTTTGAGGTTGGACGAATATCTTTACGATACCTACGATTCGTACGGCGTGGATGTGGAGGACAGCACGGAACCACTACAGGTTGCTTACAGAGAGATACTGCTCGAGCAAGTGACTGAAGCGATAAAGCAATTGTCCGAGCGTGAACAGTTGGTTTTGTCGCTGAGGTTCGAACAAGAACTTTCCTTGAAGGAAATAGGTCTCATCCTTGGAGTGAGCGAATCGAGAGTCTCTCAGATACTCTCCAGTGCCCTGATCAAGATTAAGAAACACGTGCTGGGGGAGGAAGATGGTAAATCCAGTTGATCTGCAGACGGTGATCGTGAGAGGTGTGGATGTTTCATCCAACATCTCTCAACAAGTCAATGCCCAGATCGCGTTGGCTCAAATGACGAACGCGCAGATGATCCAAAAATCTGCTCAGCAGTCACGAATGGTCAATCCACGCGAGGCTGTGGAGCAGAAAACGGTCGGTTCTTCCACCGAAGAGAGGAGTTCTTCCAGCTTTTACAGACCCTCAAGCCGTCGAAACGTTCCTGTGAACGAAACGCACGAACCCGAAAAAGGAACAATACTGGATGTGAGATTGTGAAGATCGGCTATGTGAGCGTTAGAAAGATAGAGGAAAAATACGTTGGTGCGGTTCTGATAGTCGATGAGTTTGGAATCCCTCAGGAGTTCAAGTACACGGAGCCTGTATCACCCACACCGCTCCAAAAGATACTGTACGGCAAATCTTTGGACTTGTACCTCACCGTCGAGATCATCGCCAAGAGCCTTCTGAAGAATGTCGAGCAGAAACCCGAGATCTTTCTGACCGACAACATATCGCTCGTGGAATCCTCCGACCAAGTTTATTACGTCTCGTCCCATCCTGCAACCAAGTCCGAGCAGGATCAAGATTCGGAACCGAACGAGTGTGTTATTTCCTCGCAAACAGAAAGTCTGAAGTTCATAGCCAAGTCCAACTTCAGCCAAGACAAGGTAGAAAAGCTCAAGAAAATCGTGGAAGAATTCGACGTGATGGAACCCTTTCAAAGATTGGCTAAAGCACTCGAGTTCGTATGTCGTTCCTGAAACAGATTGTTGATACTCTGAAACTCGAACTCGGCTTCATAAAAGTTCATGCGCTCGATCCCTCCCTTCCAAGCTTCAACGTGAAAGAAGAACGATCGGTGGTGAAGCCGAGGCTTTCGAGTGCGACCCTGAGCTGCGAACTGAAACGCCTATCCTTGCAAACTTCTGCTCGCGTTCTGTCACACCTCATTGAAAGTTCCTCCGTGAAGATGGTCGATCAGACGTTGAAAGTGAAAGAACCGTTGATGGAGAGAATGAAATTTGAGGAAACGTCGAGCAAAGTCCATTCCACCGTTCTCAAAGTCACACCTTCGTTGAAAAAGTTTGTGTTGGAGCTTGTGCTCGACTTGAGAAAGAGTGTGTTCAGAGTGAACGTGCGCAGCAGGAACGTTCCTTTGCTTCGAACGGTCCGCTTCAAGCCGTCCAGCATGAGCGAGGAGCAAAGGAACAGAGTTTTAAAAGCGATCCAGACCTTTCTCGCACAAGAAAAGATCGTTTCGTTCAAATTCGTTGGTTTCTACAGGAACGTCCCGAGCGATTGTGCAAAGAAAATGATCGTGCTCGACAGACAACTCATAGTCGAACTGAAAGAAGGAGCAAAGGGTATGAAGAAGGACCTGGCAGTGTTGCTCACCGAGGAAGGTTATGTTTTTCTGTCAGTCCCTTAGGAAGATCTTTTTGAGCAGTGAAAGACATCTTTCCGCAGGAACATTGTAGAGCAGATAGACCTTCTCTTTCTCGTTGTAGATGAACTTTCCAGGCAGTTTCAGTGAACCGTTTTCAGTGTAAAGCTTCAAAGTCGTTTCGTCGAAAGCGATCTTTTTGATCTTCTTTTGGATCGCCACGAGCCTTATCTTGAACAGATCGATCAGTTGTTCCACTTGTTCGGGCAGTTCACCGAATCTGTCTCTCAACTCGGTCTTCAATTCGTCGAGTGATTTCAGACTTTCACAAGAAGCCATTCTTCGGTACGTTCTGAGCCTCTCCATCTCGTTTTCGATGAAATCTTCAGGTATGTAGAATGAACCTGGAACACCTTCGATCTCAACGTCCACACGTTCGAGAGGTTCGGCATGCATCGTATGTTTGAGTTCTTCGTTGAGTATCTGCAAGTACATGTTCAAGCCGACAGCGTTCACGTTGCCATGTTGTTCAAAACCAAAGATGGTTCCTATGCCTCTTATTTCCATGTCTTTCAGTGCAATCTTCAAGCCGCTCCCAGGGCCAGAGAATTCCCTTATGACTTGAAGCCTCTTCAACGCGGAGGGGTTAAGTTCGGAATCGAATAGGAAGTACGCGAAGGCCCTTTTGTCACTCCTTCCCACCCTTCCTCTGAGCTGGTAAAGTTGGGCCAAACCGTAGTGGTGTGCATCATCGACGATGATCGTGTTCGCCGAAGGCACGTCTATACCGTTTTGCATGATCGAAGTGCAAACGATCACATCCGAGTTTCTCTCGTAGAAGCTTCTGACTGCCTCCATCAACTTCCTCGTGGGCATCTGACCGTGTGCCATGACGATACGCGCTTCGGGTACCAGTCTGCAGATCTTTTCGTAGACCTCACGCAAATCTTCAACACGGTTGTGCACGTAGATCACCTGTCCACCCCTGTTGATCTCCCTCAGTATCGCACCCCTGACGAGTCTGTCATCGTAACGGGCAACGTACGTCACCACGGGCAGTCTTCCCAAAGGAGGAGTCGTCAAGACGCTCATGTCTCTCATACCGTTCATCGCCATGTGCAAGGTTCTCGGTATGGGTGTGGCACTCATGGACAGAACGTTAACGTTCAGCCTGATCTTCTTGAAGGTCTCTTTCTGTTCCACACCGAAGTTCTGTTCCTCGTCGATGATGACAAGCCCGAGATCAGAAAACTTGACGTTGTCGGATAGCAACGCACTTGTTCCTATCAGCACGTCTATCTTCCCTGCCCTCAGATCTTCGACTATCTTACTTCGTTCAGACTTAGGAACTGATCTGTCCAGCAGCGCTACGGACACACCGAACGGTTCCATCCTCTGTTTGAAGATCCTGTAGTGCTGTTTTGCCAGCACCGTAGTAGGGACGAGCAAGGCAACTTGTTTTCCACTCACGACACATCTGAACGCTGCCCTCAGAGCCACCTCGGTCTTGCCGTAACCGGCATCACCACAGAGCAGCCTGTCCATCGGGCGATCGCTCGCAAGGTCCTCCAGAACATCCTGGATGGCAACGGATTGATCGTGGGTTTCAACGTATGGGAAGGTCTCGGCGAACCTTCGTTCCATGTCGGAATCGCCTACAAGTCCAAGTCCCTTAGCTTCTTGTCTTTTCATGTAGATGTCTACGAGTTCGGCTATCTTCCTTCTCAAATCCTCTTTGACCTTGTCGAGCCTTCTCTTCCACGTTCCTCCGTGGAGCCGATCGATCTTCACGTCTGGATCGCCAATGTACTTGTGGATCTTGTCCAATCTTTCGACGGGCACATAGATGGTTGCATCTTCGTACCTTATCACGATGTACTCCTTCGTGCCGAGGGCGTTCGTCACTGGCTTGACGGCCTCGAAGACTCCCACGCCGTAGTTTTCGTGTACCACGAAATCACCCACGTTGAGTTCTTCCTCATCAATGATGGGAACTTGGAGCAAGCCAGTCTTCTTTTCGGAGTATTCGAGTCCTTGAAGCTCGAGTTGCACCTCTTTCGCATTCTGGAGCCTTCGCTGAAGTTCAGCGAGGTTCAATCCAGAGTATTTTCTGTACTCTTCGTACTGTTCGTCCGAAAGAAATTCCCTGATCTGTCTTTCCAGCTTTGCGAACTCTTCGAAGCATCTATCCGCATCCACCAGAAGAATTTCGAAGTTTGCGTAATCGAATATCGTGCCGTTCGAGCCAGCTTTTCCGACGATCGTATCGTAGTCGTGACTCTCACACGCGTACTCTCGTGCGGGCAAAAGAACGAATTCCTCCAACTTCTCAATCGAAGTCTGGCTGATGACATCGAAACTTCTGATGTCTTCAATCGAATTTCCGAACAACTCGATGCGTATGGGTCTTTCGTAGGCCGGCGGGAATACATCGATGATGTCGCCTCTGATGGCGAACTCCCCACCCGACCTCACCAAGTAAGCTCTCTCGTAGCCAAGCCTCTGGAGCCAACCTGCATCGACGAACCTTTCGTTCCGCTTGAACCTCATCGAAAGACTTTTCAAAGACTCAACATTCATCGTGAAGCGGCTCGCGGAGTGCACACTCGTCACGACCAGCTTGCACTCTTTGTTTAAAAGGCTCCAGAGCGTTTCGATACGACCTTTGCGAACGAAGAAAGAGACGGGTACTTCCTCGAAGGGGAAGACGTCTGGACCTGGGAAGTATCGAGCATTCAAGGTCGAAGCGATCTGTGATGCTTCTTTCTCGGTGGGGACTATCAACAGGATCGGTTTTTCAGAGGGACGATTCAGAAGATCCTTCAAGCTACTCATATTCGAAGTCCACCACTTGGAAGGTTCTCAAGCGATTGTTTCGAGCCTTGATCCAAACGGGTGTCACGGAAACAGCGAAATCCCTCTCGATGAAGCCTCTGAAGACGTCCTCGCGTGCACTTGGATCGTTGTACAGGCCAGGATTCGCAAGAACTTTGAGTCTCACAGGTTTATCGAGTATGAAAACTTCATCGATCGTGTCGATGTTTTTGAGGATCGAGAGTAGTTCCTGTTTCTCTTCGTTGTTGAGCAGTGGGTGCACGTTGACGAGAGCAACGTTCCTCGAGAGCGGTCCGATGATCTTCACGTTGGCGAGCTGTACGTTTTTGCTGTTCCTTCGGAGGAAGTCGAGCAAGACTTCGTTTGCTTCCGCGACCGCCCTTCCATGGTAGACAGGATTTATCAACATCTTCATCAAATGTTTCAGTTTACAACCTTCGCGAATTGAGGACTCACCGACCTTCACAGGCTGAATCTGAAAAAGCTTCAGCAGCTGTCTGATCGAATCTTTCGTGAGTTCCTTCAACGGTGAATAGAAACTGTCATGGACTTTGGGTCCAATCCTTCCCCAACTGTCAGATTGGTTCGAACCGGTGACGATCACACTGTCCGGGAAAGTCGTTCGGATGGTGAGCAGTTTTGCAAACCTCGTACACTCGTTGCAGTTTGGACCGTGCCTCCACACTTTTCTCTGTCTTTCGGTGCCGTCCAAGACGACGTGTCTCAGGCCAAGTCTCAGCGCCGAAGCAGCCACATTTTCCTTAATCGTTCCGTAGGTGAACTGTCCCCAATCGACGGTGGCGAGGATCACGCGTTCTGGTCCAAGTGCGAGCTTGCAAATGTAGGCCGCAAGACTGCTGTCTTCACCACCAGAGAAAGCCACAACGACGTTCTTGTCCCGAGCGACGCTTCTTATCTCTTGGATCAAACGATGGGCAGTTTCTTGAAGTTCACTTTCAGTTGCGAATCGCATATCTCAACGATGGCGATGCTGCCGTTTTCACCGAAGCTTCCGGGATTGATGAAACGTGTTCCTTCGAGCTGTGAGTCGTCAGGAAAATGCGTGTGTCCATAGAAGATAACGTGTGGTTTCTCTTCAAAGAACTTCAATATCCTTTCTCTTATGTGCTGAGGTGGACCCCAACCGTGGCACAGACCCACGTTCAACCCACCGATGTGCACCGTGAGCACTTGCGGCAAAGAGTCTTTGACGTCTACTTCGTCCATGTTGCCATGAACCGCGTAGAAGTTCCGAGAAACAAATTTCAGTTCGAGCACCGTGTTCAAATCCACGTAATCGCCCAGACCCGCCACGATGTCCACTTGTTTAGCGAGCTCGATCAAACCGGCCGGTAGGGATTTCAAATAAACGGGCACGTGCGTATCGCTCACCAAGAGCAGTTTCATTTTTTGCCCAACCTTTCGTAAACGATGGAAGCGGCTCCCAGTATGCCCGCATCCTTGCCGAGTCGACTCAAAGCAATGCGATAGGTGCCCAGCATGGTCGGCAAGACGTAGTTCTTGGCGCGCTCTTCGATCGGTGCGAGCAAGAATTCACCCGCGTTCGCCATACCTCCACCGAGAACAACGATCTGTGGATTGAAGATGTTTATCAGACTTCCCACTGCCGCAGCCAATGCATCGACGACGATGTTGAAGATCTCGAGCGCGAACTGATCGCCCATCTTCGCGTGATCGAACACATCCTTCGGTGTCACCGCTTCAGCGCTCTTGTTTCGAAACAGCGATGAATCTTTGTGCCTTTCGAAACCATCCTTCACGAAATTCTTTATGGCCGTTGCCGAAGCCAAGGCTTCGAGACATCCACGTGCGCCACAGCCACACTTTGGACCGTTAGGCATAACGTTCATGTGTCCAAGTTCAGCGCCGATGCCCGTGCTCCCCCTCAGCAAAA
>JAPYWY010000128.1 GCA_028276125.1 Pseudothermotoga sp. | reverse complement strand
GAGGGCGGGTTCGCTCCGTCCAGATCTTCGCGATCACTTTTTGTACTTCGTGATTTGTCTCAAGAAATTGTGCCTCCACTCTCTGTCCTTTTCAGACTCGACTCCCTTGACGGCGAAACCGTCCACTACGCCTATGACCGATCTTCCTTGGTCGGTTTGCACGACGAGCACCTGCAATGGGTTTGCAGTCGCAGCGAATATCCTGCAGACTTCCTGAACGTTCTTGATCTGGTTGAGTATGTTGATGGGATAACCGTTTTTGATCACGAGTACGAACAGATGTCCCGCTCCGATCCTTCTCGCATTGTCGATCGCTACGTCGATGAGCTCTTGATCGTTCCCCTCGTACCTCACCAAGCACGGACCACTCGCCTCGTTGAACGCGAGTCCGAACTTCATGCTCGGGTTGGTGGTCACCACAGCTTCGTAGAGATCCTCGACCGTCTTGATGAAGTGTGAGTGTCCTAAGATGACGTTGGCCCCTTCAGGTATGTTCACTTGAACCACTTCGATGTTCATACGATCACCTCTCGTGAATGTTCGATGTCTTCGAAAGAATTATACGATACAGTCCAAGATTCGAGCATGGTATCTTTCTCCTCTTGCATTGTAGCGAACGTTGGTCTATAATTTGAATTGCTGGGGCCGTAGCTCAGCTGGGAGAGCGCTACCTTCGCAAGGTAGAAGTCGTGGGTTCGAATCCCATCGGCTCCACCAAGCGGGGCAAAATCGCCCCGTTTTTTTGTATCATCTCATTGAGGTGATCTCTCATGCCACTCTTACCCCCACACAACTTGGAAGCAGAGGAAGCGGTGATCGGCAGCATACTGATCGATCCGAGCGTCGTGAACGATGTGATGGAAATTCTCAGAAGCGACGACTTCTATTCGAAAAAGCATCAAGTGATATTCGCCGCCATGGAGAAGATGTACGAGCGCGGCGATCCTATCGATGTGCTGTCGTTGTGCGAAGAACTGAAGAGGACGGGCCAGATGAAGTTCGTGGGTAGCGAACTGGATGTCGCGAGACTCGCCGAAGCTGTGCCGACCTCCGCACACGTGATGCATTACGCCAAGATCGTACGAGACAAATCGATCCTGAGAAGTCTGATAGAGGCTGGCAGAAACATCGTCGAATCGGCCTACGACGAACGTGAGGTGGACGAGATCTTGGACGAGGCCGAAAGGATCGTCTTCGACATAGCCGAATCGAGGGCCATGAAAACCTACGATCACATCGGCTCGATAATGCACGCGGTTTTCGAGAACCTTGAAGAGCTGAGGTTGAAGAGCGCGACGGTTCCTGAACCTGGCGCGGTCGTGAGCGGTCTGCCCACCGGTTTTCGAGTCTTGGACAGGCAGACTTCCGGCTTTCACAAGTCCGATTTGATAATCATTGCAGCCAGACCATCCGTGGGTAAGACTGCCTTTGCCCTCACCATAGCACGCAACATGGCCGTCAAGTTCAACCTGTCCGTGGGCATATTCAGTCTGGAAATGTCCAAAGAACAGCTCGCGCAGAGACTTTTGTGCAGCGAATCGAGGGTGGATTTGCACAAGATCAGGACGGGTTATCTGAGCGATCAAGAATGGGAAAGATTGACCATAGGCGCCTCAAAACTTTACAAGGCCAACATCATCGTGGACGATGAGCCTTCTCTGGATCCACGCACGCTGCGCGCGAAGGCACGAAGGATGAAGCGAGAGTACAACATCGACGCCATCTTCGTCGATTATCTTCAGTTGATGCACACACACGGAGGTGGCCAAGAGAGCAGGCAACAGGAAATATCTGAGATCTCAAGGTCACTTAAGCTGCTCGCGAGGGAACTCGAAATCGCTGTCGTTGCGCTCTCTCAGCTTTCGCGTGCCGTGGAAACGCGCGAGGACAAAAGGCCGAGGTTGAGCGATCTGAGAGAATCTGGGGCGATAGAACAAGATGCGGACACGGTGTTGTTCATCTACCGAGAAGAGTACTACAGGAAGAGCGAAAAACTGCACGAACCTCATGAGGCCGAGATAATCATCGGAAAGCAGAGGAACGGTCCCATAGGCACGGTGAAGCTCATGTTCGAACCACAAACTGCATCCTTTTACGAAGTGGAAAGGATCGAGTCGGAATGAACTTGAGGGTGGGAATAGGCACCGACAGGCACGCGTTGAAGAAACCTGGAAGAATGGTCCTCGGTGGCGTCGTCGTGAGCGAAGAAGTTGGACTGGAAGGTCATTCAGACGCCGACGTAGTCTGCCACGCTTTGATCGATGCGCTGCTCGGTGCAGCGGCCCTCGGGGACATCGGCGAGTACTTCGACCAGAATGAACGCTGGCGGAACGCTTCAAGTTTGGCGATGCTGAAACAGATGAGAGACCTCCTGGTGGAGAGAGGCTGGTCCATCGCGAACGTCGATGTGACTGTGACTTGCGGTGTGGTGAAGCTTTCACCTTTCAGAGAAAGGATGGTCGAAACGCTCGCGATCACTTTGGGAATCGAAAAAGAGAATGTCAACGTGAAGTTCAAGACGGCCAACGGATTGGGTTTCGAAGCGAACGAGGGTGCTTCAGCGATCGCAGTTTGTCTGATTTCAAGGAGCCCTTCCGGTTGAAGGTTTTTCCCCCTTCAACACCTGTTCGGCAAGTTTCAAGATCCATTCTTCATCGCTGAAAACGAGCACACCTGCTCTCATGAAAGGATCGTTCACCGAGATCTTGCTCACCGAACGGTTCAAGAGCACGATCGCTCCCTCGAGGACCTTTCTTCTGATCCGCTCGACGTCCGAAAGATCTATCGGTGGCTTCACGTTCAAACTCGGTAATCTGCCGAGCAACTCGCCGTTCTCAGTAATGAAAGCAACGTTGAAACCAATCTCACGCAGCCGGTTTGCTTTCCCCTCATCCTCCACCAAGGTTGGGCAACTCATCTTTCGGGCCAGCAGAGATCTGACCACGTCGAGGTTGATCCTCCCAGTTGCGTTCAGTATAGGCATTACACCCGCTGAGACGAATCCTTCTATCATGAGAGATATGATCTGGGCAGTTATGAAGGGAGATCGAGAGATCTTACCCAAAGGATTTGGATCGTTATCCGTCAACACATCGAGTGTTCCAAAAACGACGTGGTCGAAACCGTAAGAGCGCGCCACCATGCCCGCGACATAGGCAACATCCCTCGCGATCTCCACGTTTTGGTTGCAACCAAGCGCTAAGAGCGATACGTCTTTCAAGATACGCTGCAGAGGAACGTTAAGAACACAGGATCCCTCACAGAACGATAGTTGGTCGCGAAACTCAATCGAGCCAGCCGCGATCGATGAGCTCCAGAAGGAAATTGCCAGGACCACCAAGAAAATTCTCCTCGACAACGACATCGGCCACCTCCTTCAGGCCCTTCGTACCGTTTCGAACAGCCACTCCGAGACCAACGCTCTTCAAGAGTGCTATGTCGTTGTCGTTGTCACCGAACGCCATTGCTTCGGAGAGGTCGAAACCCAGTTTTTCGGCGAGCACTCTCAACGCGCGTCCCTTGTCCGTTTGGGACGGAACAAAATCGAGATAGTTGGCGAAAGACTTGAAGATGAGTACGTCTTCAAACTCTTCCCTGAGCTTTGGAATGATCGCATCGAGCTTTTCAGGTTCGGCTATGGCGAGCAACTTCGTTGCACCGTGTTCTGCCACGAGCTTTGCAAGATCGTCCACGAAGGTCAACTCGATCCCTGAATGTTCACTGTAGGCCCTCGCATGTTCGTTGTCTTCTTCCACCACGAGTTTGTCGTCCACGTAGGCCTGTCTGTGAACGCTCAACGATCTCAGTTTTTGAACTATCTGGGAGGCACTCTGCGGCTCTATTTTCAAATCCATGATCTTGCCGTGCTGTGGTGTCCACACGACGGAGCCGTTGTAGGCGATGATGGGAAATTCGATCTCGAAGTAACGCCGCAAAAGCTTTCTGACAGATGGGAGCATCCTGCCGCTGGCGAAGACGATCACCTTAGCCTTTTTCAAGAGCAAGTTTATGGCCTTCAGATTCGAAGGATGGATGTTGTGGGAATCCATCAGTATCGTTCCGTCCAGATCGAACACGAACACCTTCAAGGCTCTTTCCCCTCCTGCCATATCTTTTCGAAAAACTCTCGATAACGCTGGACCAAGGACTTTTCTCGAATGACCATCATCAGTTCCGCGTTCCTTTCGTAAGCACTCTTCGTCGCGTTGGCAGAACCGCTCACGATCACTCGCCCGTCGATTATAAACAATTTCGAGTGCAGTGTGAAGGGCTCAAAGACCCTCAGTTCGATACCGGAGTCTGGAAGATTCCTCAGCGCGGAGTGGTTCAAAAACCATCGATCGACGAGTAGTCTGATCCGCACCTTTCTGCTCGAGAGCACCTTGAGCATCGCCCAAACCTTCGGATGTGTCAAGGCGAACATCGCAACATCGACAGTCTCTTTCGCTCTCGACAATTCTCGCAGCAGAAGATCTTCAAGATCGAAATTTGCCAAGAGAATTTCACCGTGCCGTGCTTCGAACCGTCTCATTTCTCCGTTCCAAAGCCCATCGAAAAAACTCGCAAGCTTCGACCCAACCGCGCGATCTTCGATGTACAAGAGATCGTTGATCGACCTCTTCAAACTGTTTTCCGTGAAGTTCGCAGAACCCAAGACGATCCTCTCTTCATCGACCACGATGAACTTGAGATGCAGCAGAGAACTCTCTACGTCCATTCTGACGCGAACGTCCTTGGGTGCTGTACCCGTCTCGAAGATCACCTTCACATCAACGCCCCGACGTGCCGCTTCACTCAGAGCATGCAGGAAATTCTTCTCATCGAGTGAATAACTGCACACGTACACGGACTGCGATGCTTCACTCACAAGCTCACAGAGCCAGTCTGTCGACTGAAGAGGTGTGAACATGATTTGAACACAGAAGGATGAAATTGCCACAAAACACAGCAATAGCGCTTTCATGGTCTATATTATAGCCGAGGTGATGTGCGTGTATACCCTACGCATCAACGATTCGATTCGCTGTATCGTCACAGGACCCATTGGTACGAACAGCTACGTGATCGATGCAGAGCCCAGCGTGGTCATCGATCCGGGTTATGGTATAGGAGCGTTCGTTCAGAAACCTTGCATCGTGCTGCTCACGCACGGTCATTTCGATCACATCTGTGGTCTGAAGGAGTTGAAAGTCGAGAAACTGTACATCTGCGAACACGACGCACCGTGGTTGATCGATCCATCGTTGAATCTGTCGTCGTACTTTGGAGAGCGGTTCGTTTTTGATTTTAAGGTTGAACTC
>JAPYWY010000247.1 GCA_028276125.1 Pseudothermotoga sp. | reverse complement strand
GATCGACGAGATTCAGAACGTTTTTAAAAAGAGCATTCTCAAGAGGGCCGCAAGATCGATTTCGAACATCAAGACTCCTTGGTTGGAAGTTGAGCTGAAGGGAAAGGAAGGCCTTCAGGCTTCCCTCGCGCACGTTCTGAACGAGGTCAACTCGAAGCTGGAAAAATCGAAACGCAAGTTGATCGTGGCGATGGACGAAGTTCAGAACATGAGGTTGGACGGCAGTGGTGGATTGGAATTCTTGAACCTCCTTGCCTATGTCTACGATCATCTTTTGAACGTCAAGTTTGTGCTTACAGGTTCCGAGGTTGGTGTACTACACGATTTTCTCAGGTTGGACGATGCGAACTCTCCACTCTTTGGAAGGTACTTGAACGAGATCAGAGTCGAGAGGTTTTCCAGGGAACGTTCCATCGATCTTTTGGTCAAAGGCTTTGAACAGCTGAACTTGAAACAGGATTTGAGAAAGATAGAAGAAGCCGTGGATGCCTTGGATGGATTGGTGGGTTATTTGGTCATGTACGGATACACCGTGTGGCAGAAGGGAAGTTACGAAAAGGCGCTTTCGGAAACCCTCGATAGTGCGGAACGGATCGTTGAAAAAGAGTTGGCAGAACTGTTTGAAAAATCCGAAAACTACAGGATCGTGTTGGAGGCGATCGCACACAGGATGAACACGTTTTCGAAGATAAAGGAGTACTCCGTTATGAAATCGATGCCCATGAACGATAGAACCCTGACCAACGTTTTGAAGGCCCTATTGAAGTACTCCTACCTCGAAGAACACTTTGAAGACGGCTCGAAACGTTACGTGATCCCCGACCCCATAGTCGAAAGAACGTTGTTGAAACTTCCTTGATTGTATCGCTTTGCTTTCACGAAGGACGGACACGTGAGAATGTGTGTAACAAAAAGAGTATCAAGAACGCTGCTTTCCTTCATTCGAAGATCTCGTCTTTTCTTCGATGTACTTCTTGAACTCTTCGTACGTTATCGGTACGATCGTCGCGCCACAGCGTTCGCAGATGAGCTGATCACCCTTGAGACTTGCCGCCGAATAATACATTTGTCCACAGTTCGGACAACGATAATACGTGAGAATCACTCTCCCCTGATGTTATTTCTTAATGTGTATTATACACGATGTTGATAGTCCGTAGCTTCACGCTGTGGTTTGTCAGACAAGTTTGGCCATTTCTGCTGAATTGAGTTTCTTGACTTAAGGACAAGGACGAATCGTCAATTTGTTGTGCGCGGAGTTGACTCTCAGTCTCAGTGATCAGTGTGTAAAATTTGTGTGGATGATGTTTAGGACATGGCTTGAGTACATCATTCATAAGAACTTTGGTTATTCACGTGATCGATCAGAAACAGTGTCCAAAAGAGGATAACCCTGTCAAAGGGTGAAGCGTATGGCGAAACTTGCGGTCAGCTCAGTTGGCTTCAAAAACGTCGAGGATATGGTGAGTTTTCACACTGAAACGAGAGTGGCTCTGGAGCTCGGCGTAAATCTGTGCGAAGAAGATCTTGAAGTTCTTCATCAATCAGGTGTTCAGGTTCTTTCAGTACATGTACCGTGTCCCAAGAGAACATCACTTCCAAACTTCGCTTCGCGGGACGATTCAATTGTTGCGGCGAGCAGGGATATTTTCTTGGAGAGCTGTCAAACTGCTCTTAAGTTCGGATGCGAGATAGTAGTTCTCCACCCAGGTTACTGTATGGACGATTTGATGCCAACTGAGTCGGGTGAGCGAGAAAGATCGTTGCAAAGAGTAGTCGGATCAGCGAATGTCGTGGTTGATCGAGCGTATGTTCTCAACAAAGAGTACAAACTTCGTTTCGCCACGATGCTGGGGAATATCAGGGGTTTGGTGGAAGATATACGAACACTCGATGTGAAATTGGCGTGTGAAAACCTTAATCCGAAATATTTCTACATGGTTCAAACATCTGAAGAGATCAGAGCTTTGGCAAGTATGGATGGGGTGAATCTGTGTCTCGATCTTGGGCATTTGTGGATTTCCTCGTTGGTGCATGGTTTCGACTATTGCAAAGCCGTTGAAGAAGTACTCATGACGGGTAAGGTGGTCGAGATTCACGCGAGCAACAACAACTCAGCAATTGGGAGATATCAAGATTCTCACGATCATCTTTACAACGGGGCAATAGATTACCAAGAGGTAGTAGAAATCCTTCGGAGATTCGATCACGAAAACTTTGTTTTCACGGTTGAAGTGAAAGACGACCCGAGATCAGACTTGACCTTCCTTGAGAAAATAGATTTTCCAGCAACTTGATAATTTGGTGAAGATGTGATAAAATACTCTTTGGGAGGTGTGTCTCAAATGAGAAGGTTCGCGTTGGTGCCTGTTACATTTTTCGTACTACTGTTTCTTGTTGCAACGACCTTTGCTGCGTATCCAGAAAAGCCTCTGACGATAATCGTACCATTCGCGGCTGGTGGAGGAACAGATGTGCTGATTAGGCAGTTTGCGAAAGTCTTGGAAAAGTATTACCCGCAGCCTATAGTTATTGACAACGTACCTGGCGCTGGAAGCGCAACAGGTTTGACGAAGCTGTACAACTCTAAACCAGACGGTTACACAATCGGCGTGCCTGGAACTCACCTTTTGACGGCGGAACTGAGTGGCTTCACCAGTTTTTCATGGAAGGAACTGAGGCATATCGCCGTTTTGAACACAGAACCTTACGTACTCGCGGTGAGAAAGACCAGCAGATGGCAGACGATACAGGATTTGTTGGATGAGGCGACCAAAAAGCCGTTCACAATAACCATTGGTACTGCAGGGGCGGGAACTCTCACGGACATCGTGGCGAACACGATAAACCACAAAACTCCCGCAAAATTCGTTATAGTCCCCATGCAAGGCGGTGCGGGTATCAGGACAGGTGTACTCGGTGGGCACATCGATGTTGGTATATTCAGCGCCACAGAGGTTT
>JAPYWY010000127.1 GCA_028276125.1 Pseudothermotoga sp. | reverse complement strand
ACACCGAGCAAGTTCGCCGCATCGATGACCTTTTTCAGATGCTCGTTTATCGCCTTTCTCTTCTCAAGGTTCGCATCGAGATTGTTGTCGTAGTAAGCCAAAGAAGAGATGATCAAATTGTGCTTTTCCAAAAGCGTCTTGATCCTTTCAGCTTGTTTCTCGTTGAACTTGTCCACATCGATCGTGGTTGAAGAAAAATCCCTCTCGTTCACCAAGGGCCAAGCGGCCACTTCCAAAGCTTCGAACCCCACGCTTCCAGCCCATTCAATGATCTCTTCGAACTTCGTGTTACCCAAAGCGACCGTTAAAAATCCAATCTTCATCTGAACACCTCCAGCAAAGAGGCGGGCGTCTGCCCGCCTCAGCTTTTCAGAACACTGAGTCTGGGAAGTAGTAATCCTTGGCGTTCTGCCTCGTCACAGTTTCGGTGGAGAGTGTGATCTTCCTCGGGATGCCTTTCTGGTAGAAACCGTTCAGAGATTGACCCTTGAGACCCATGACTGCGAGGTTTATCGCCGTCGCGATCATGTTGGGTGGGTATGTGAAGTCCACTTCGATGAGTGGATGACCGTCCATGATCATCTTGACTATGTTTTTCTCGCAAGCTCCACCCACCAAGACGATGTTCTTGTCTCTTCCAGCCTGTCTGAGGGCGATCAACACTCCATGTAGCATGTCATCGTCCCCTGTCCAGACCGCGTCGATCTGCGGGAACTTGGTGAGCAGAGTCTGCATGACTTCGAACGCCTTCTCTCTGGACCAATAGCCTGGCTGTTCCGCAATGATTTTCAAATCTGGATAAGGCGCTATGGCGTCCTTGAAGGCTTTGACCCTTTCATCGTCGATCGTACTCGGGATACCCCTGATCACGACGACGTTACCTTTACCCTTCAACTTCTCAGCGATGTACTTTCCAGCGAGATAGCCGTACATGTAGTTGTCGCCAGCGATGTAGACGTTGTACTCTTCGGAGTTGATACCCCTATCGACTATGACCGTGTACACACCCTGTCTGAAGGCCTGAACACAGATGGGTGTGAGTGGGGCAGACTCGTACGGGTTGATGACCAGTGCGTTGATGCCGCGTGCGAGCAAGGCTTGGACTTGGGCGATCTGCTCGCTCGGTTCTCTGGCGGTCACCAAGTAGAACTCCACATCCGGATCGTTCTGGTACTGCTTGATCGCGTACTGTGCCCACCAGACCATACCTCCGGTCCAACCGTGGTCCGCTGCCGGGATCGCGACTCCGATCTTGTACTTCGCTGCGAAGCCCACCAGCGTTAGGACCAGTACCAACGCAACCAACAGCTTTTTCATACCAACACCTCCCTCTCTTTGCCCCAAAGGGGCGATCATTTTCTCAGATTTTGCAACAACACCGCCGCGATGATGATCAAACCCTTGACCATACCCTGCAGATACACCGCCACGTTCAACATCACCAACATGTTGTTGACGACTCCGAGTATCAAGGCGCCGAAGAAAGTCCCGAAGATGGTGCCTTTACCACCGCTCAGACTCGTTCCACCGATGACGGCAGCTGCGATCGCGTCGAGCTCGAAACCAGAACCTGTGGACGAAGAACTGACGGAAGCCATCATGGAGGACAACAGGATGGCCGATGTGGCCACAGAAACGCCACTGATGATGTACGTGATCGTTCTGATCGTATCCACCTTTATTGCAGAATACACTGCGGCGGTCTCGTTCGCCCCGACGGCATAGACGTACCTACCGAATCTGGTTTTGTCCAGAACGATGTACGCCAGAACCGCGTAAGCTATGAACACGATCATTGGCAGAGGCAAACCTGCGACAAATTTCATTCCGAAGCTCGAAAAGGTGCGAGAAAAGCTCATGTAGACTCCACCATTTGCAAAGTTCAGCACCAAGGATCTGTATATCGCCATGCCACCGAGTGTTGTGATGAACGCTGGAATCTTTCCTTTCGTGGTCAAAATTCCCATGCCCAGACCAAGCAACGAGGCAAGAGCGTAGGTGAGCAGGATCGAAACCAACGTTGGTCCAACACCGTTGCCCAACTTGTTGCTCGTGGTGATGGCGAAGGCTCCCAAGAGCGCGAGCATGGAACCGACCGACAGATCTATCCCACCGGCGATCATGACGAAGGTGATGCCTATCGCGATGATCCCAACGTAGGAAGTCTGCCAGAAGATGTTCAGAATGTTCCTCGGTTTCAAGAAAGCAGGTGTGATGATCCCTGAAAAGATCATCAATCCAATCAAAACGAGAACGATCATGTACTTGCCAAGAAAGTTTCTAAACTTGATACGCATCGACCTCCTTTACACCCGTCGCGTGGTAGATGAGCTCCTTCTCGTTCAGATCTTCCCCTTTCACCTCTGCCACGATCCGTCCGTTGCGCATGATCAACACCCTGTTACAGAGGCCTATCACCTCTGGCAAGTCCGAAGAAACGACGACGAAAGTGCATCCGAGTTCTCCTATCATCTGGTGCATGATCTGGTAGATCTGATGTCTCGCGTTCACATCGACTCCACGTGTCGGCTCGTCGAAGAGGAAGATCTTCGCTCCCGTTTCCACCAGTTTGGATATCACCACCTTCTGTTGGTTTCCGCCACTGAGCGTGCCCACCGTTTGCCAAGGGCTTCTCACCTTGATATCGAACTTCTTTTCGTAGCTTTTGAACGTGTCCACTTCCTTCCTCACGCGCATCAAGAGCTTAGAGAATTTCTCCAAGGACATCATGGTCGTGTTCTTGAAGGTTTCCAAGATCTGAATGATGCCCGCATTTTTCCTGTCCTCAGGTAAGTAAACAAGACCCAATTTCTTCGCATCTTGAGGATTCTCTATCTGCACCTTCTTTCCGAACAGATACACCTCGCCAGCCTTCACCTTTCTGATACCGACGAGCGCTTCCATGAGCTCTGTCCTACCAGAACCGACCAGTCCGTAGAAACCCAGTATCTCCCCCCTGTGAAGTTCGAAGCTGGCTTCCTTGACAATTCCGTCGGCGGTCGAAAGGTCTCTCACCTGAAGAATTATCTCCGTTCCCGGTACAGGCTTTTCGGGGAACATCTCGTCGAGTTTCCGACCCACCATGAGCTCGGCTATCTGTTTCTCGCTCAAACCTCGTATTTCTCCCTGATAGACCTTTCTGCCGTCCCGCAGCACGATCAGTTCCTCGGCGATTTGACGCACTTCTTTGAGTCTGTGCGATATGAAGATCACCGTTATTCCCTTCTGTTTCATGTTTCTCACTATCTGAAACAGCTTGAGCACTTCCTCGTCGGTGAGAGAGGAAGTCGGCTCGTCCATGATCAACACTTTCACTCTCTTGGATATGGCTTTGATGATCTCCACCATCTGCTTCTGTGCGGGAGAAAGCTGTGAAACGTAAACTGTAGGGTCTATGGAAAGATCCAGTTGTGCTATGAGATGTTTGGTCTCTTCGATCATCTGTCTCTTCGAGAGGAAAAAGCCACGTGTCATTTCGTCTCCGAGAAAGATGTTTTCGTACACTCTCAAGCTCTCGACCAAATTCAACTCCTGGGGAATCAGAATGATACCTAGCGCCTTTGCCCTGAGTGGATTCAAAACCACCTTGTTACCCTCGAAGTAGATCTCACCTTCCACAGGTTGAAGAAAACCAGAAAGAATCCTCATGAGTGTGGATTTTCCCGCTCCGTTTTCACCCACCACGCCGTAGATCTTCGCCGGTTCGAAATCGACGTCCACGTTGTGTAAGACCCTCACGTTCGAAAAATCCATGCACACGTTTCTCGCCGAGAGGATCGCTCTCATACGATCTTCACTGCCTGCCCTTTCTTGGCGGATTCGAATATCTTCTCGACCACTTTCACCGCGATGTATCCATCTTCAGCTTTGACTATGGGCTCCTCCAATCCCAAGCAAACTTTCGCAAAATGATCCACCACGGGCATCTTCCAATACGGATCTTCGTTGGTGAACAAAGGTTTCAAGACGATCTCACCGTGCATCCTCACGGGTTTTTCGAGATAGATATCTATCCTCGTTGGATCGGTCTGTCCCACCTTCATCGTTCCTTTTTCTCCGTACACGACGATGTAATTTTCTTCCAAACCTTTCGTGACCCAGTTCGAATCGAGCGTGGCTAAAGCAGAATTGGAAAGCTTCAGAACCGCGCTCGCCACATCCTCCACTGTGGCGCGCTTTTCGAGCGTAGCGAGAAAGCCCGCACACTCGACGATCTCCAAGCTGGTGATGTACCTTATCAGATCCACCTTGTGAACTCCAAGATCTCCCAGAGCTCCAAACATCGCGATGTCCTTGTCGAAGAACCACGCCGCGTTTGGAGACCAATTCTCTGGTCCTGCGTGACCGAACATGGTTTTGACGAGTCTTATCTCACCGAGCAAACCATTCTGAACGATCTCTCTCGCCTTGATGTGGTGTGGGAAGAACCTCTGAGACTGATTGACCATCAAAACCTTCTTGTTCTTCTTCGCGACTTCGATCATCCTCAAAGCCTCTTCCGAATTCGTTGCCATAGGTTTTTCGACCAGAACGTTTTTACCCTTCTCGAGAGCCGCGATGGAAACTTTCGCATGCAGAGCGTTCGGAACCGCCACGATGACGGAATCTATCTCTTCTTTTTCCAACATCTGTTGATAATCTTCGTAGAATCTCACCTTTTGGCCTTCGAGCTTTTTCTTGAAGTACTCTAACCTCTGCACGCTCGGATCGGCTATCGCCACGAGCTGTGTGTACTCGGAAAGAATGGTGTTCGGAATGTGCAGTACCTCGGAAATCTTTCCCGCTCCAACAACACCGACCTTCAACTTCCTCATCTGTCCACCTCCTCAAATTCTTTCCAGATCTATGAGCCTCTTTCTGTAAGGTGATAGAGGAAACCTGCTTCCCAGCTGTTTGAACACCTCGGCGTATGCACAACCGACCTGAATGCCTCTGAAACCTGGAGGAAAGACTATCGACGGCATGATCTCGTTTTCGAAGACGTCTTTTTCGAAGGCATTCCTCATGAGCTCGATCGCCCTCTTTTTGAACTCGTACGAACCAGACACATCGATTGCCACGTCGAACTGAAAGTCCAAGCTCGAGGCTGGGATTTCAAAAAGATAGATCTGTTTCTCGAGCTTCCTCGCAAGCTTCACCGTGTGATTTGAAACGACCTCATGATCGTAGAGAATTTCACTTTGCCAGTGAGTGAACACCACGTCGGGATTGAAACTCCTCATGAACTTCTCAAGCTCTTCAGAGAAACGCTCCTCATCTATCTGCCCGTAGGAAAAATCGAAGTGTTCCGCCTGAGCGCCGAGCAACTTCATCGCTTCAGAATAGCCATCTATTCTGTCTCCACACACGCTCAAAGCGCAAACTTCATGATGAAGCTTTGAAAACTCTCTG
>JAPYWY010000126.1 GCA_028276125.1 Pseudothermotoga sp. | reverse complement strand
TATCTGGCAGAGGGCGTTCCCGTTGGAGAGGATCAGGTGTATCACATTGAGCTGACGAGAGAGATCGCACGAAGGTTCAATTACCTTTATGGACCAACCTTCCCCGAGCCACAGGCGGTACTGTCCGTTGTGCCAAAGCTTCCTGGAACCGATGGACGAAAGATGAGTAAGAGCTATGGAAACATAATTCCTCTCGAGTGCAGCGCTCAGGAACTGGAAAAGAGCATACTTCCAATGATGACGGATCCCGCACGAAAGCGCAGGAGCGATCCAGGTGATCCGAACAAGTGTCCCGTGTGGGATTACCATAGGGCCTTCGGCATAAATGAAGAGGAAAAACAATGGGTTTTCGATGGCTGCACGACTGCGAAGATTGGCTGCATCGACTGTAAGAAACTTTTGCTGAAGAACATGTTAAGGGAACTTGAACCGATCTGGCAGAGATACTCAAGAATAGACGCAAAGTTCGCTTTGGATGTCATAGTTGAGGGGAACCGCAAAGCGAAGCGCACGGCCGAGCAAACGATGGCGCTGGTCAGGAGCAGGATGAATCTGCTCTTTTGAGGTGATGTCTTGGAGCTGGTTTTCAGGCTACCACAGTTTGAGGGACCACTGGATTTACTTTTACATCTCGCCAAGAAGCGCAAGATAAACGTGCGTCAGATACCCATATCGCAGCTCGCCGACGAGTTCATCGAGTACGTGGAAAGAATGAAGAAACTCGACTTACAGATAGCTTCTGACTTTTTCGTTATGGCTTCACAGTTGATGGAACTCAAGTCGAAGTACTTGCTACCTTCCCTCTCCGAAAGGGAGAGGCAGCAACTCAAGAAATTGGAAGAAGATATCTACAGACGCATCGAGCTTTACGAACAGGTGAAGCAGCTCGCGGATCGACTCGAAAAGAACATTGCCAGCTTCTTGTCCAGGAGGAAGGTGCGGGTCACACCAATGCCCTATGTTCAGCAAGAGAAGTTGACGAAGATTCTCAAAGCTCTCTTGGAAGAGATGAACATAAGGAACTCCGCACTCAGGCTCAAGAGACTTCCCTTAACCGTGGATCAGGTGATGAGCGAAATCTTGAACGAGCTGAGCGACGGTAACGAGCTCGATGTTTACGAAACACTGAGAAAATCTAACAGCAAATACGAGCTGATTGTTCGTTTTCTTGCGATACTGGAATTGATACACTTCAAGAAAATTGAACTGGTGAGTCGGGACGGTACACTCTTCGTGAGGGGGTACGAAACGTTTGAACCTCAGGGCAGTGGTTGAGGCACTGATCTTTGCGAGCCGTGGGATGACTTTGAAAAGGCTTTCGCACTTGTTGAAGGTCAAGGAGGAGGAACTCTCGCAGGTCATCGAGCAGATCGAGAAAGATTACCTCGGGGAGGAACACGGCGTGGAGCTCCGAAAGCTGGGTGACGTGTACAAGTTCTACACCAAACCCGAGTACGCACAGTTCGTCATGAACGCAACGAGTCTACGCGCCGTGAAACTCACTACCAATCAGTTGGAGATAGTGGCCGCGATAATTTTGAACGGACCTCTGACTATCGCGGCGATCAACGAGATCAGGGGGAAGGAATCTTCTCACTTGGTGAGATCTTTACACAAAGCCGGAGTTCTCACGCGAAGGAAGAAAGCAGGAAAATACCTGTACGATCTGAGCAAATCTTTCAGAGACATGATTGCAATAGAAAGCGTGCTCGGCCAGGAGGCCGAGCACACCGTCACACCTTCGCCTTGACTTTCGCTGGCTTTTCGAACTTGCAAACTCCCCTCGGACAGCCCGTGGCACCGATGTGAGCGAGGAATTCGTCTCTGAAATTGTCCAGTATCGAGATCAGAGGAACGTTTATACTCTGACCAAGACCACACAACGAGGCTTCCTGCGTGATGATGGCGATCTGTTTCAATGTGTCGATATCCTCTTTTTTCCCTTGACCCTTGCTCATCCTGCGCAGAATCTCCACCGCGAGCCTTGTACCCTCACGACATGGTGTACACTTTCCGCACGACTCGTGTTCGAAAAACTCCATGGTGTTCAGAGCGACGTCCACAGGACACACGTCCTCGTCCATGGCGAGTATCACGCCCGAGCCGATCGATACACCATGGTCCCTGAAGGATTCGTAGTGGAGTGGTACGTCAATCTTGTCGAGACCTATGAAGGTTCCTGCGGTTCCACCTGTCTGAACCATGTACAACTGTTTTCCACCCACCAATCCTCCGCCGAACTTGTAGATCAGTTCTCTGACGGTCACACCCATGGGTACCTCGACGATACCTCTCCTGACGACGTTCCCAACCAGCGAGAAAACCTTTGTTCCAGGCGAACCCTTCGTACCAAACTGTTTGAACCAGTTCGCACCGTTGAGTATTATCTGTGGAACGTTGGCGAACGTTTCGACGTTGTTTATCACCGTGGGTTTGCCGAATAGACCGTTCGTGGGTGGATATGGTGGCTTGAGCCTGGGCCTGCCAGACTTTCCTTCGATCGATTCCAGCAGTGCGGTTTCTTCACCACAAACGTATGCACCGGCCCCAAGTCTGACTGTGAGATCGAACGAAAAACCACTACCGAGGATGTTCTTACCGAGAAAGCCATACTCGTACGCATCCTTGATAGCCTTCTGTATGTTTTCCACCGAGCCGTAGTACTCGCCCCTGATGTATATGTAGCCTTTCGTCGCCCCAACGGCATAGCCGCAGATGATCATCGCTTCTATGACCGAGTGGGGATCTCCTTCCATGATCAACCTGTCTTTGAAGGTCCCAGGTTCACCCTCGTCCGCATTGCACACCACGTACTTCTGGTCAGCCTGAGCTTTCGCCGTGAATTCCCACTTCAGACCAGTCGGGAAACCTGCGCCACCTCTACCTCTCAAACCAGATTCTTTGATGGTTTGTATGACCTGTTCCGGTTTCATCTCGAACAGTGCTTTGTGAAGCGCAAAGTAACCATCCCTTGCGATGTACTGATCTATACTTCTTGGATCTATCACTCCGACGTTCCTCAGCACGATCCTGACTTCTTCAGTGACCTTCTCTTTCTCGACAACGAGTTTCAGGCGTTCTCTGGGTATTTCGAGGGACAGTACAGGCCTTCCTTTCAACAGGTGCTCCGAAACGATCTTTTCCACATCTGCCACTGAGCGCACCGAGTAATACACATCGTCTGGAAAGACCGCCATCACGACACCTTGAGTGTAAACACCCATGCTGCCCGTCTCGAGCACATCGACCGAGTCTTTCAAATTGTACTTTTCCAGTGCCTCTCTGAGATAGTTGGCGAACTGCTTTGCTCCCAGAAGAACGCTGTTTGAGTCAACGGAGACAAGAACGAGTATCGGCTTCATTTCGCATCACCCCTTGCTCTCAGGCTTTCGATGATTTCCTTCACCTTCTTCGGTGTCAAGTCACCGTAGTATTCGTCGTTCACCATTATGACGGGGGCGACGCCGCAGAGACCCAGACAGCTCGTCCGCTCGAGCGTGAACAAACCATCCTTTGTGGTTTGATCGAAATCGACACCAAGCGTTTCTTTCAGCGTCTCGACAATTTGCCTGCCTCCCGTGACATGGCACGGCAGGTTCACACAGACCCTTATGACGTACTTTCCCCTCGGTTTGGTGGAAAACATTGTGTAGAAAGTGAGAACTTCGTAGACCTTGGACTCGGCTACATTCAGTTCTTCAGCGACAACCTTCGCCGCTTCAACAGGTATGTAGTTGCCAAAACGATTCTGAATTTGGTGCAAAGCGTTGATAAGCATGTCTCTCTCCTCGAGTGCTTGCTTCTTGATATTTCTCACCATTTCTGCAACAGCTTCACGGTCGACCACCAGCGATTCCCCCTCTCACGGTGAGACTTTGCTTATGGCTCCGAACCTGCACACTTCGATACAGCTTCCACACCTGATGCACACGTCGTTGTCGATGGAATGAACTTTTCTTAGCTCGCCACTGATTGCGTTCACGGGGCACACGCGTGCGCAGGCAGTGCATCCGACACATTTTGAAGGATCTATGACGTACCTCACGAGAGCTTTGCAACGAAGCGCGGGACATTTCTTCTCCTTCACGTGTGCTTCGTACTCGTGACGGTAGTACCTCAGCGTGCTCAAAACTGGGTTCGGCGCTGTCTGACCCAGCCCACACAGCGAGGTATCCTTTATTATTGTGCCGAGCCTTTCAAGTTCATCCAGATCTTCCTCTGTTCCCTCACCCGAGGTTATCTTCTCGAGAATTTTCAACATCTGGCGCGTTCCTTCCCTGCAAGGAGTACACTTACCACAAGATTCGTCGACTGTGAACTCCAAGAAGAACTTGGCAACGTCCACCATACAGTCGTCTTCATCCATCACGATCATGCCACCAGAACCCATGATGGCGCCGAGCTTCTGCAGTGATTCGTAGTCCACGGGTGTGTCGAAGTACTCGGAAGGAATGCACCCACCACTGGGTCCACCAGTCTGCACGGCTTTGATCTTTTTCCCCGTGGAAGAGCCGCCACCGATCTCGTACAACAGTTCTCTCAGCGTGATACCCATTGGGACTTCAACGAGGCCCGTGTTCGTGATCTTACCGGCGAGTGCGAACACCTTGGTACCAGGTGATGTTGGAGTTCCAATACTCCTGAACCAGTCCGCACCTTTGATGATGATGGGTGGCACGCAGGCGAGCGTTTCAACGTTGTTTATCACCGTGGGACAACCCCACACACCACTCTGCGCAGGATACGGTGGTTTCACCCTCGGTTGACCCCGTCTACCCTCTATGGATGCGATGAGTGCTGTTTCCTCGCCACAAACGAACGCACCGGCACCTATGCGGATCTCGATGTCGAAGCTGAAGTCGCTGCCAAGAATGTTTTGGCCGAGAAAGCCATACTCCTTTGCCTGAGCTATCGCGATCTGGAGTCTCTCTATGGCGAGTGGATATTCGGCACGCACGTATATGTAACCTTGCTGAGCACCGATCGCATAACCTGCTATCGCCATCGCTTCGAGTACCGTGTGAGGATCGCCTTCGAGCACAGACCTGTCCATGAAGGCTCCCGGGTCCCCTTCATCGGCGTTGCATACCACATATTTTCTGTCACCTTTGGCCTTTCTCGTGAGTTCCCACTTCAGACCCGTTGGAAAGCCAGCACCACCCCTGCCTCTCAAACCGCTGCGTTTCACCTCTTCGATGACTTGATCTGGAGTCATTTCGTTGAGTACCTTTGTCAGAGCGAAATAACCATCTCTGGCGATGTATTCTTCTATGTTCCCTGGGTCTATGTATCCAACGTTGCGCGTCGCGATCTTTACCTGCTTGGCGAAGAACGGAAGCTTGTCCATTGCCTCAGGCACAGCTTCACCTGTGGGCATCTTGTACAAATACTCTTGCACGATTCTT
>JAPYWY010000125.1 GCA_028276125.1 Pseudothermotoga sp. | reverse complement strand
CCTTTCTTTCCCTACTTCAGGACCGAAGATCTCGACGAACGCTTCTTCGTCCTTCTTTTGATTCTCCACCACCGTGTAGCCACCTTTCAATCTCGCCGAGACCTTTTCGATCGCGCTGTTCACGCTCTCTGTCTTCCCAACTAATGCAACCTCGACCGCACTTTGTATTCTTCTCAGCTCTTCGGCCAAATTTTCAACCATCCTGATTCGATGCGAGTTCAACTGGAAGTACCGTTCAAAGGCACCCACGTATGGTCCTTCGATGAGCATGTCCTTCTCGGAAAAGAATGAATCATATACCACTGGGTAAACTGAGTTCTTACGCGCCTCCTCTACGAACTGTCTTGCCAGATCGGCGTTCAGTTCTATGCTCCTGTAGATCTTCATGCTCACAGGATCGATTATCAGCGCACCGTTTTGAAAGACTGCAGGGATTCTTATGCCAAGCTCCCTCACATAACGTGCGGCGGAGCCGAAGCTCCTCCCGGTGAAGATCGTCACGTGCACGCCCAACTCGACCACACGCCTGATGGCCTCGATGTTGTGCTGTGAGACGCGCTTCTCGCTGTCCAATAGCGTTCCATCCAAGTCTATGCACACCAGTTTGATCAAGAAGATCACCTTTCAAAGTATAACAAAAAGAGGGAGCCTTCGCTCCCTCTGGTGCCGAGGGCGGGACTTGAACCCGCACGGGCCGAAACCCACATGGCCCTCAACCATGCGTGTCTGCCAATTCCACCACCTCGGCAGCCCGTACAAAATTTTACCACGTGCCCGTTCAAGCTGTCAATCCACACACAGCGATCCCTTACCCAAGCTCTTGGCTTTGTACAGTCGCCGGTCTGCAACGTCTATCAAAGATCGAAGATCGTTTCCGTCGGTCGGAAATTCCGCGAATCCCATCGAGGCACTCAAGTTCAAGGTCAAGTTCTCAAGGTGAAGTGGTTTCTTCAACACTTCTTGAAGCCTTTGAGCTATTTTCAAACCGGTCTCTCTGTCGGAGTTTGGAACGATCACAAGCATTTCATCTCCACCGAAACGCACCAAGATGGTGTCCTTTCTCGCACTTTTGGTGAGCCTCCTTGCGAATTCTTTCAGTACTTCATCACCAACGCTGTGTCCGTAGCTGTCGTTTATTTCTTTGAAGCCATCCACATCGAGCATGATCACACAGAACTTTTCGCCAAGGACGTGCGGATCTTTCAAAAGTTCCTCCAGAGCGTTCCTGTTGGTCAAACCGGTGAGCGGATCAGTCTCTGCTTTGAACCTCCAGAAGTCGATCAGTTTCACCTGCCTTGTTGTCTCAACGAAGAGAAGCACCGTCTCCACGATATGCTCGTTGCTGAAGAGTGGCACGGCGTGCACATCGAACCACTTCTTCTCTTGCCCCAACGCGATCTCCAAAGATTTGACCAAGCTTTTCTTGGCCTTTCTCACCTCGTTCAAGGTTTCCTCGACCACCTGTGAGATCTTCTGTTTCAGCGCAGGTGAACTTTCAGCTTCTCGCACGAACATTTGCTCAAAGGATTGGTTCGCGAAAGTGATCTGCGAATCTTTCAAGACCGCCACGGGCTGCGGAATTGAACTGAGAATGGTTTTCAGCCTCTCTTGTTCCTGCAAATGCAGCGTCAAAAGTCTTTCCCTTTCTCTGTACTGACGATTCAACAAAGCCAGAAGAAACGCAACGATGGCCGAATACATCACCATGAAAACGATCGTCATAGATTGAAACTCTCGCGCGATCTTTTTCGATTGTTCCATCAAAGTTTCACTGTAAAGACCGGTTCCGATTATCCATCCCCACGGTTCGAAGACTCTGATCGCAGAGAATTTCTTTTCAACTTTCTCTTTACCGTACAGGTACCAATCGTACTCTACGAACTTCTGGCCTTTCTTCGCACCCTCAACGATGGTTCGAACTGCGTTCGCAAAGATTTCATTGCTGGAGTCGAAACCTCTCTGGCCTTCGAGGTCCACACGGTACGGATGCGCCAACAGTACGCCGTCAAAGTCCAACACGAAGAAATAATCCTTGCCCTCTGGGCCGTAGAAGAGGCTTTTCAGATGTCTCATGGCTTTTTGTTTCGCGGACCATTCGTCTTCCAGACCCTGCAAGTAGTTGGAATAGTGCATATTCACCAGCGAGATCGCCAAATCCAGCTGATGCATCATGCTGTTCATGTGATAGTCCAGCAGCGTCCTTTGCAGCTTTGGAAACATGAACACGATCCAGTAGAATATCAGTGTGAAGAAAGCCATGAGAACAACCAACAATATGAGTAAAATGCCACTGATTCTGGGTCTCATTTCAATCGCTCCCAAGACGGGGTTTCGAGAAAATTATACTACTCTTATTGTGTCGGGGTGATTCGAGTGCGCTTTCTCGGTGTAGATGTCGGTGGAACGAAGACGCACATCTTGATCGTGGACGAACTGGGCAACGTGATCGTTTTTGAGGAAGGTCCTGGAGCGAACTACCAAGGAGTTGGTGTCGAGAAATCATACCAGACTCTGAAACAATTGATTGAGAAAGCCTTGAAAAGCGCCTCTTTGAAGCTCGATGAACTGGATGCGAGCTTCTTCGGTGTTGCTGGTGCCGATTTCGAATACGAAAACAGGATAGTTCAATCCATACTGGAGCGGCTCGGACTGAAGAGATACGCCTTCGACAACGATGGTAGAATTGCCCTGAGATCTGGTACCTTGGACGACATTGGCATCATGATAAGCTGTGGTACTGGAGGTATCAACTACGCGTGCGACGGGAAGCGAATCGAGAGGATCGGAGGCTTTTCGAGGTTCTTCGGCGAACGCCTCGGTTCCTACATCATCGCCGGGAAAGTGGCTTCCGCGATCGTCAGGGCGAAGGATGGCAGGTCCGAAAACACCGTGATGGTTGAGATGTTCGAGTCACAGGTTGGATCCAAGATCGAGGACATCATGCACCACGAATACGAGGGTGATTACGAAAAAATGAGAGACTACGCTGTTCTACTGATAAGAACACTCTATTCTGCTGCGCGCGATCATGACTTCGTTGCCTTGAGGATACTGTGTGAGATCGTCGACGAAGTTCTTCGCATCGTCGGAGCGTTCAGAAAGAAGTTGGAACTCACACCTCCCATAAAGCTCGTGCTCGAAGGGAGCTTCTTCAAGAACGCTGATCCCATACTCTTGAACATGATTCGTAGTGCACTCGGGAGAGATTATCGCTTGATCGTTCCGAAACACCCGCCCGTCGTTGGTGCGGTGCTCTTGGCGGGTGAGTTGGTGGGATATAGGTTCAACGATCGCGCCATCGAAGAGTTGATAGGTTTCTGGGGGGATCAAACATGAAGATCGCGATCATTGGAGCTGGAAGCAGCTATACGCCGGAACTGATCTCCGGTCTTGTCGACGTTTCCGAGCAAATCGATTTACGAGAAGTCTGGATGCACGATATAGATGAGAGAAAACTTCAGATCATGTATGGTTTCTGTCAGAGATTGGTGAAGGACCGTTTCAAGCTGTTCGAAACGAAAGATTTCGTCGAGGCCGTCAGAGAATCTAACTACGTGGTCTTCCAGTTCAGACCCGGTGGGTTGAAAGCGCGCAAATCAGACGAGGAGATCCCACTCAAGTACGGTTTGATTGGTCAAGAGACAACCGGCGTTGGTGGATTTGCGGCTGCTTTGAGGGCATTCCCCGTACTGGAGAAATACATCGACTGTGTGGACAGGCACAGTGAGGCGATCGTCATCAACTTCACGAACCCTTCTGGACACGTGACCGAGTTCGTGCTGAATTACCTTGGTTTTCAGCGTTTCATTGGGCTGTGCAACGTACCGATCAATTTTCTGAACCATCTCGCAAACCTTCTTTTCTGTAAGACGGAGGACCTGTTTGTCAAGTACTACGGTCTGAACCACTTGAGCTTCGTCGAGAAGGTGTGGCTGAAGGGCGAAGACGTCACAGAAAAGGTCTTTCAGGCGGTTTCTCAGTTCGAAGATTCTGAATTTCCAAATTGGTTGATCACTTCTGTAAAACTTTTGATGAACCCGTACCTTCGCTATTACATCTCGACACAGCTCATGTTCAAGAAGATCTACGAAGAGGGTACGCGTGCAGAGAAGGTTATTCAGATCGAAGAACAGCTCTTCAGAAAATATGAAGTAGAGAACAAGATACCTGCAGAACTTTCACAGAGAGGTGGGAGCCTCTATTCTACCGCCGCGGCGAGGTTGATAAGAGATCTGACGCTCTCGAACAACTCTGTGCACATCGTCAACACAAGGAACAACGGTGCGATCGACAACTTACCGAATGACTATGTTATGGAAGTAGCATGCCTGACGAAAGCCAGCAGAGTCCTGCCCATAACCGTGGGCAGTGCCGATCCGTTCGCCGTTGGTTTGATCCACACCGTCAAGATGTACGAAAGACTCACCATCGAAGCCTATTTGAGAAAGTCAAAAGCTACGGCGATCAAGGCGTTGCTCTTGCATCCTCTTGGTCCCAGATCGCACAATGTGAGAGAACTTCTGGAAGAGATATGCCAGGCGAACAGAGGGTACTTCGAGCTTCTTTGAAAAGGAGTGCTGTCATTGCTCCAGATAACGGGAGGTTTCTTGAAAGGCAGGAAGGTACAACCCGTGCCGGATCCAAAAACGCGTTACACGAGTTCCATGGTGCGCCAGGCGCTCTTCAGCATGGTAGATGTGACCAACAAAAGTTTTTTGGAACTGTTCTGTGGTAGCGCGGTGGTGTCGCTCGAGGCCATCAGCAGGGGTGCAAAGAGAGTAGTCGCGGTGGACGTTTCGAGGCTTGCAACGAAAGTTGCAAGACAGAACGCAGAGAAACTGGGGGTACAGTTAACTGTTCTGTGCATGGATTACAGAAGATTCTTGGAGAAGAACATAGAAAGCTTCGACGTAGTTTTCATCGATCCTCCATACGAACTTGGTTTCGTGAACGAAGCGGTACGATTGCTCAGTGAAAAGAAGCTTGCCGAAACGATCGTCGTGGAAAAATCGAAGAGAGAAAAGATCATCGTCCCCACAGAACTCGAAGTTCTGAAAGAGAGAACCTACGGTGACAGTGAGCTCGTCATTCTGAGACGTCGATCTGTTTCGGCCTGAGAAAGTACGGCAGCTCACCGGGTTTGAGGTTCAACTTTTCCCTCAGGTCCGAAGGTGTCGCGTTCACCATGTCGAAGCAGAGCTCGCCGATCTTCACACCCCAGATCCCCTTTTCTTCGTAAAAACTGATGGGGTTTTTTGACCTGTAGACCACGTTGACTCCATCGTTCGCGTCTCTTTTAAGCACGTAATTTCCTTGCTCAATTTCCACCCTGTACCACACCTTTTTCTCCTTGCCATCGACCTTCTCCCAAAAGCTCATCGCGGAAGGACTCACTTTTGCGGTGCTGATCGATTTGAACCAAAAG
>JAPYWY010000124.1 GCA_028276125.1 Pseudothermotoga sp. | reverse complement strand
GAGCACCCACAAATTCAAGGTGTCCTGCCGTTGCTGGTGACGGTGCTTTCGATGATCGTGAAGACTTGGCTTTTCCTCTACAAGTACCGTGTTGGCAAAAAGCTGAACAGCTCGGCGCTCATTGCCGACGCGTTGAACATGAGGAACGACATACTCATCTCGAGTACGGTGCTTTTCGGTGTGATCTTGAGCAAGGTTGGACTCTTTTGGATGGACAGTATCGCTGCGTTGGTCGTTTCGATCATGATCATAAGAACTGCGTTCAACATCTTCCGAGAAACGAGTTACGAGCTCATGGACGGCATGCACGATCTGGAAATCTACCAAGAGATATTCGATGCCGTTGAGTCGGTGAAAGGGGTCAAGAACCCACACAAGGTTCGTGTGAGACAGGTCGGATACAAGTACTTCGTGGACATCGACATCGAGGTCGATCCGAATTTAACGGTGCGGATGGGTCACGATATCGCCACTCAAGTTAAACAAGCAATAATTGGCAAGAACGACCGAATAGTGGACGTCTTGGTCCACGTTGAACCTGCAGGCAACGTTGAGCAAGAGCCATTCGGTTTAGATCAGGAGAAACTCGACTCGGCGAACAAATGAGATTACTTCGCAGTCTCAGCGATCGAGGCAAGCTTTTCGACGAGCAAGTCCATCAACTGAATGTAATCGGTGACTTCCCAACCCATGAGATCGATGAATATGGGCTTCAGATTCAATTGCTGTGCCAACTTCAATGCCGCAGTACCTTCGACGTGCTCGTCGATGAAAATATGCTTTACTTCGACGATGGTCTTTCCCTTCAGCGGGCGAACGCGTTCGTACCAGAACCACAACTTTGCAAGCAAACGTTTCGAGAAACCCAACCAGTTGGCCTCGAAGTTCTCGGAGGATGCTGGTTCGATCTGTGAAAGCTTCAGCATCAATTTGTGCGAGAAGAGAAGCACGTTCACGGGATCGAGCCAGAGGTGTTGGTCCTGCTCGAAGTCTTTCCAGAAAAGGTCATCCGCAAAGACTATGGTCTTGTCCGCGAACATATCCGCGACCTTTTCCGCCCATTCTTCGAATCCAACCAGAACGATCAAATCAGCCTCGTTCAAGACCTTCAGATCACTCGTCTTCAACTGATAAAGGTGTGGATTGGTCCCTCTGTCCATGATACACACGACGTTGTGTCCTTCCGGAAGGATGTGTTTCACGATGAGTTCGAGCGGCCTGATCGAAACGGCAACCGTTATGGACAGAGCCACCGTACAGAAGAGAAGAAACATCGTGGAAAGCCATCTCACGTGCGATCCCTCCAATCAAAAAGAGGGGGAAGTTCCCCCTCTGGTGGAGCCGATGGGACTTGAACCCACGACCTCTACCGTGCCATGGTAGCGCTCTCCCAAGCTGAGCTACGGCCCCACGCGGTATCTATTATAACCCATCACGTGGGATTTGACAACAGTTTCTCAAGATACGATCTGAATCCTCAAAAGTAATTCTCTGCAGCATGGACTGCGGCGATCGCACCGTCGGCAACGGCTGTGACGATCTGTCTGACGTTCTTCTTCCGCACATCACCTATCGCGTAAAGGCGTGGAACGTTCGTCTCCATCCATTCGTTGGTGATTATGTATCCATTCTCATCGAGTTCGACGATGCCTTTCACAAGATCCGATCTGGGCACGGACCCGATGGCGATGAACACGCCTTCAACATGGAGCTCACTCGTCTGGTTCGTCTTGACGTTCCTCACGATCACTCTTTCAAGCTTCTTTTCACCAACGAACTGTTCCACAACTGATTCGAGGAGAAACTTTATGTTCGGTCTCTGGAAGGCCTTGTCCTGAAGGATCTTGACCGCTCTGAGTTTGTCTCTCCTGTGGATCACCGTAACGCTGCGAGCGATTTTCGAAAGGTACAGCGCGTCGTTGATCGCCGTATCGCCTCCACCCACGACTGCCACGTCCTTGTCTTTGAAGAAGTAACCATCACAGGTGGCACAGTAGGATACGCCTTTTCCAATGAGCTGGGATTCGCCGGGCACGTTCAATTTCTTCGGATCTGTACCGGTTGCGATCATCAGCACCTTCGCTTCGATCATTCTTCCATCGTCGAGGATCATCGCGCGTGTCTCACCGTCGACGACGATCCTCTCCACCGAAGCGTTCAAGAATTGTGTCCCAAGAGACTCAGCGTGTTCCTTCATCCGTTTTGCGAGCTCTGCACCTTCGATGTTTGTAAAGCCCAGATAATTATCGATATAAGTGGTCAAGTTCAGTTGCCCACCTTCGAGCACCTTCTCGACTATCAGTACGCTCAGTCCTGATCTTCGCGCATAAACTGCGGCACCGAGTGCCGCAGGTCCACCACCGGCTATCAGCACATCGTAGTGATCTTTCGTTTCTTCAAAGCTTTTGAACTCGAAAAGCATCTCAGACCTTCCTCACAGCTTTGAGGAGTTCTTGAACGAACATGTGCTCTGGATACGCTCCTATGAACTCGTGAACATCGTTTATGACAGTATGTGGTACTGAAGAGACTCCATATCTCATGCTGAGTTCTGGAAATTCGTTAGCCTCAATCATCTCAGCAGTTATGTTTCTGTTGATCAAAGCGGCACTGTGCGCCATGAGCACGGCTTTCGGACAGTACGGGCAAGTCGGTGTAACGAAGACTCTGATCCTCGCGGGCGTATTTATCGATTTGATCAGATCGATCTGTTGTTCGTTGAAGAAAACTGGTTTGTTGTTCGAAACGGCTATGATATCCTGAATGAGCGTTGAGAATTCATGGCCAGACGGTATCCCATAGAAACGGATCTTCGTGTCTTGACCGTTCGCGTCCAGCAGGAGTATGGCCGGCGTCATTTCCACCTTGTAGTTTCTGACCAATTCAGGTTCTCTTTTGACGTGATGTGTGCTCAGATGGATCTTTCCATCGATCGCGGAAAGTTCCTCGAGGACTTGCTTAGTGAGATCACAATACTCACATTCGTTTGGATCGTCGACGAAAACCAGCACCTTCACAGGGTCTTTCAAATGTTCTTCGAACGTTTTCTTCAGATACTTCGTGTCCTTTTCACTCAACAACGGCATGGCTTTTCCCTCCTAAAGATTTTTCTCTCCAAGAAAAGTATACCAAATTAGTCGGAATTTAGTACTTTCGGTCCAGTAAAAAATATGTTACACCCAGGGACAACAAGAATACTCCGACCCAGAAACCTTGATTCCTCCATGTATTCAAGTTCCGCAGCACGATCGTCAAACTGAGTAGTCCCCAGCAGAGAAGGAGCGAAGCGATGTTCTTTCTCATCGCTCGCCTGAAAAGATAGTTGAGGACGTACTCGTTCTTCGTGTGTCCCGCGGAGAGAAAGAAGACTCTGAGCCGCTTGTCCTCAGCTTCCAGCAGGACAGACAATCTGCCGGCGTGGAAAAAAAAGGCCACAACCACGTAGATCAAAAAATCACGAACAATGGACGATTCGAAAACACTGTTGTACATGAACAAGAGACCAAGCGTCGTTAGCGCGTTCACGAAAGAAAATGGTACAAGATTGATGTTCGCAAAACTCACCAAGCTGAGCCAAGTCAGTAGGCTCGCCCCGATCAATCCGATCGACGAAAGAACGAGTCCAAGCAGAATACCTCTCAGCACCTCAACTCTTCTCTCCTTCCTGTGGTTCCTTCCTCAGAGCCTCAGCGATGCCCGCCAAACTCGATATAATGGCTGTGGCTTCAATCGGAAGGAATATCTTCGTTGCCTTGCCGTTCGCGATCTCCTTGAGTGCTTCAAGGTACCTTATCGCAATCAGATCGCTCGTGGGAGCGCCTTCGTGTATCGCCTTGAAGACGTTGAGTATGGCTTGAGCTTGACCTTCCGCCTCGGCTATGAGTTTGTAACGGTTAGCCTCGGCGACTTTCTTTATCGCTTCAGCTTCTCCTTCTGCTCTCAGGATCGCGGCGTTCCTCTCACCTTCGGCCTTCAGTATCTCCGCTTGCTTGATACCTTCCGCTTCCAAGATGGCCGCCCTCTTGGTTCTCTCAGCCTTCATCTGCTTGCTCATCGCTTCTGTGATATCCTTCGGTGGGTCGATCTTCTTGATTTCTACCCTCGTGATCCTGACGCCCCACTTGTCGGTTGCGTCGTCCAGAACAGTTCTAAGCTTCGCGTTGATCTTTTCCCTCGAAGTGAGCGTTTGATCCAATTCCAGTTCACCTATGACGTTTCTGAGGTTCGTTTGGGCGAGCTTCAGCGTCGCGAACTGGAAGTTGTTGACGTTGTAAACCACCTTGTAGGCGTCGGTGACCTCGTAGTATATGACCGCGTCGACCGTCACCACGACGTTATCCTTCGTTATGACCTCCTGCGGTGGGACGTCGATGACCATTTCTCTGAGATCGACCCTGATCATCCTGTCGAAGAACGGTATGACGAAGTGAATACCAGGTCCAGCCTCCCTGTGAAACTTTCCCAGCCGTTCGATGAGACCTCGCTGGAAAGGTCTTACTACTTTGATACCCGTTGCGGCGATTATGAAGAGCAGAACTACGAGCACGCCCAAAGCTATGATCATGCTTCACCACCCCTTTCAATCTTGCGAACCACCACGTGGGCACCCTCCACTTTCAGAATCGTCACTTTTTGACCCTCTTCGATCGTAACTTCGTCGGAATCGGAGTATGCCCTCCAAATTTCACCCTTGACCTTCACAAGGCCCGTACCACGTTTGTTGTCTATGGTCTCGATCACTATCGCATCTTCACCTATTATCTCATCGATGTGGATTTTCCTCGGTTCGGATTTGGTGAGTTTCTTTGCCAATGGTCTGGTCAAAAGAACGAAAATGCCAGACACGCACATGAAGGTGACTATCTGCAAGATCGTGCCCGAAAAGAAACTCACGCCAGCCGCCGCAAAAGCGCCGAGGGCAAACCAGAAAAAGAAGAACGTGGGGGTGAGGATTTCAGCGACAACCAGCACCACCCCAAGAATGAGCCAAAAGATGTACGGTTCCACGCTTTCACCTCCTCACATCGTGAACAGCTCGTTCGGATCGACGTAGTGGATCTCGAACTGTTCTTCAGCCAGGTTCTTCAGATATTTTTCGATCTTTCCCGCGTAACGCGTCGAGATGTGGTAGAGAACGAGTTTTTTCACCTTTGCTTCTCTGGCGATCGAGAGTACTTCTTCCAGAGCAGCATGTGCGTTCATCTTTCTGTCTTCCTTCTTCAAGAATGTGCACTCGTGCAGTAGTATCTCCGCTTCGAGTGCATCCGACGGATCTATTCCATAGGTATCGCCAGAGATGGTGAGGACCTTCTTTTCGTAAGATTCTGTGATGTTCTCTTGACCGAGTTCTCTGGAAAGACGTGCGATCTCAGACTCTTTCATGTTCTTGTACTCTTTTTTAAGCCTCCTTCGCACCTCGATCACGTTGTAACCGAAACTCT
>JAPYWY010000123.1 GCA_028276125.1 Pseudothermotoga sp. | reverse complement strand
GGTGGTGTAGGAGTACTTCCCAAAGGTTTTCACCAACGCAACCTGCGATGGATCGACTTGGTAGACGCCGGTCATGATGTAAACAACGACAAGCGCTATCAGGATGAGAACCACAATGAATTTCGCCTTCACGCTTCTACCTCCTTTCGCTGGGTTGAGTATAGCAGAGGCTCGAGGCCTTGCGAAGTTCCATCACGTTAGTCTCAAAGTTGGCAGATCTTCTCCAAAATGTTTCCTTCCTCAAAGGTGAGGTCCGTATATGTATTTATGGGAGCGCTCCGAGGAACCATCTGGATGGATCGAAGTCATCTTAGAAAGCCCTCATTCTAATTCGTCGGTAGCGCTCCCAAGATATTTTAAGGTTCAAGGCTTAGGCACGAAAACGATCTTCGCAACCCAGCGTTTTGTGAAATCGCGCGGTGAGAAGCGATCGACGTCCAAACCCGCCCAGAGTTGCACCTTTATTTCGACTTCGACGATCGAGCTGTTGAAGGGAATCTTTATCGTCTCGGGCAACACGTAGCTCACCGAACCTGCTTGATTCACGACGAAATACCTGACGTCCCCAGCGCCCTTGGGAGTCGAAGTGACGATGATGGCTGAGTTGGGATTGAAGTTGCCGAACGAGTGTGGAATGGTGCTCGTCTGTCCATTCTGATACTTCACATTGATCCAGTAGACTAAATACTGATCCCAAGGATTAGTTTGGGGTTTTGAATCTGCCAAAACGGTGATCTTCAACTGTTGACCCAACTCGAACGGCTCAGGTTCGACCAAGATGTCGAGGATTCGTTCGACTTGGAAGTACTGTTGAGTTTGTTGCTGTGAAACTTGATCCTTTCTGACGAACTCACAACTCTGCATGGGCGCCGTGACCCTCTGAACAGACACCCAATCCACTTGAGCGCCTTTGTGCACACCCGCCATGGGTTGATTGTAAACTGGATCCATATCGAGGTCCGCTATGATGCTGAAGTTTCTGCAAGCCAGCGGGTATGAGACTCTCCAACCCCAAATCTCTTTGTAGCCTGCGTCCAAATCAGCTTTTGTGACGTAAAAACCAACGATCTGGAAACCTCCGTACTGGTAATTGCTCGGGAAGGCCGACGTGGGACCGTAGTAGATCAAGGTGTTGGTCTCCGTCTCGCTGAGTTTCAGACCTATCAATCTGATGCTCATCAGCTTGGTCTCGTTCTCCTTGAGATCGAAGGAATACGCTGCAGCTTGTCCAACTGTTCTGATGAAGTTGATCCTCACACCCACGTTGATGATGCTTTGACCGTAGAACTTCTCAGGATTTGTGAGTATCTCGATGGATGAAACCGTGAAACCTCCCGGTACCACGTGCGTCAGTGGAACTTTCAGCTGAGAAAAGCTGAGGATCGCGAACAAAAAGGCAAAACAGATCAACCACGTTCTCTTCACACGATCACCCCCTTGAATGTTGTAATAATTATACAACCAAAATCGAAAAGGGGCCAAGTGGCCCCTTTTTCTTTGCGTTCAGACAGTGTGTTTCCTGCTACCCGGTTTGGTCAGTGGAATTCCCTTGCGACACAGCGGACAGTCGTTCGGCTCGAATATAGGAAGCTCCAGCTTCACGAGAGAATAGAAAGGCACTTCGAAGGGAAGTTTTTCGATGGATCTGTCCACGATGCTCGCGATACAACAGACCTGCCCACCGTACTCTCGAACGACCTCGGAGACCTCCAAGACGGATTTGCCAGTCGTCGTGACGTCTTCAACGATCGCGACCCTTTCGTTTTCTTCGATGTGGAAGTTCCTTCTGAGTTTCATCTGTCCATCTTCTCTCTCCGTGAACATGGCCCGCGCGTTCACGTGGCGTGCCACTTCGTATGCCAAGATCACCCCACCCAAAGCGGGACCTATGACGATGTCTGGCTTGTGGTTGGCTATCTTCTCTGCGATCGCTTTGCCTATCTTTTCACCGTAACTTGGAAATTCGAAGATCTTTGCACACTGGATGTACTTCGAAGAGTGTTTTCCAGACGATAATAGAAAATGTCCTTCCAATACCGCTCCGACTTGTCTGAGTAGCTCAAGCATGAACGAGCCTCCTCATCTTTTCCATCGTGGCCTTGGGATCTTGACTCTTGTACACTTCCCTGCCTATGACGGCGAAGTCGGCGACTTTCTTGATCTGTTCGAGGCTCACCACGTCCTTCTGATCGTCTGGACCCCTCTCCATGCGAACGCCCGGAACTAGGATCTTTCCTGAAATCTTTTTGCGCAACTTCATCGCCCAGCTGCCGGGAAGAACGAAGGAACAACCCAGCAACCTGAGAGATTCGATCTGCGGTGCATACTCTTCCAGCGATCCTTCGATGGACGTCAACTTCACGACCACGAAGATGATCTTCTCGGTGCTCTCCAAGGCGATCCTTATCGATTCGATCCCTGCGGCAGCGTGCATGGTGAAACCCACGATGGAAGGATGATCCCATGCCTTGATGGATCTTGCGACCGTCGAAGGAATGTCGACGAACTTCAGATCGAGAATGACTTTGAGGTTCCTCTTCGCAAGTTCGTCGAAGATACCCTTACCGAGTGATGCAAGGTTGTGACCCACTTTGACGTACTCGAAACTTCCAAAACGATCGATGAACGACAGCGGTTCATCCATGTCCAAACTCAGCACCAGATGCAACTTCACCACCTCCGTTCAAAGTGCTTTCTTCATGATCTCAACGAGATCTTTTTCCTCCAATTTCTTGGGACTCTTCACGATCACACCTTTCATGATTCTGTAGGCAACCTTGGCGATCTCTGGAAGGTCTTGCTCTTTGAAACCAAACTTGGAGAGTTTTTCGTTCAGATTGAAGAGGTCCTGGAACTCGTAGAGCTTTTCTATGAACAAACTCGCGGCTTTGTTCACGTTGAACTCATCGATGTTGAACACATGTTTCGTCAAAACTGCGAGCCTCTCTCTGCACTCTTCGAACATGTACTCGAGCAAGTATGGCCCAGTGATGCACAAACCAAGCCCGTGGGGAAGTTGTTCGTTGAAGCCACTCAGTCCATGCTCGATCGCATGGTTGGCGATGACACCCGTGAGCGTTTCGGTGATGCCCGCTTCGGTGCTCGCCCAAGCCAAGTTGCTCCTTGCCTCGAGATCTTCGCCGTTCGTGTAGGCTTTCATCAAGAAAGAGACGATCCTTTTCATCGAGTCTATGGCGAGAAGATCAGAATAGGGATTCGCGTCGATGTTCAAGAAGGCTTCAAGTGAGTGGTAGAACGCGTCCATGGAGGTGTACGCGGTTTGATCTTTTGGAAGAGTCGTCATGAGCGTGGGATCAACGATGGAAACTTTCGGAAAGATCACATCGTAGCCTATTCCGACCTTTTCCTTCGTTCTGGGGTTGGTGATCACGGCGAATGGGTCTGCCTCGGTTCCAGTCCCATGAGTGGTGGGGATCGCGATCACAGGCAAGGCTTTGTCTGGTTTCTTGCTGCCACCAGCGTGCGTGTAGTTCCAAAAGCTGTCCTTCATCGCGGCGGCGATCGCTATGGCTTTGGCCGAATCTATCGCGCTTCCTCCGCCAAGTCCGATGATGAATTCAACGTTCTGTTCGATCGCGATCTTCGCAGCCTCATCGACATGGTCGCTGATGGGATTGGGTTGAATCTTGTCGAACACCAAAACTTCGATTCCAGCGTTCTTGAGCATCGCTTTCACCCTGTCCAAAAGACCTGTGACCTTCGTGCTTTTTCTTCCCGTGACGATCATGGTTTTCCTGCCAAGGTCTCTCACAAGCTTTGGAAGTTTCTCGATCGCACCCATTCCGAAGACGATCCTGGTTGGAAGATAACTTTCGAACATGAGAATCCCTCCCTCAAGAGAACATTCTTGCGATCTTCTCAACGATTTTGGGATCTTTGTACAAAGCAGTCCCGATGCTGATCGCGTTGGCACCGACTTTGAAGAACTGTTCGGCGTCTTGTTCGTTCATGATCCCACCCGAGGCAATGATGTAGAGATTGGTTCTGTTTCTCACCTCGTACACCGCTCTCAACGCGATGGGCTTGAGCACAGGTCCCGAGATACCACCTTTTATGATTCGATCACCATCCACGTGGAGCGCTCGGATCGTGTTGATCAACGTCACACCGTTCCAACCACATTTTTCTATGATTTTGGCGATCTCTTCGACGAAGACACCCTCGATCCCAAGTTTTGCGATGAGGAACACGTTCAATCTCTTTCTCAGCTCTGAGAGCATTCTTTCAAGTTCAGCAACGTTGGAGAGCGGATTGAAATGCACGTTCGGACAAGAGAAGTTGCATTCGAAGGCGACGAATCTGCCTTGGTAAGGTGACATCTTTTGAGCGACCAACAGGTATTCTTCGAAGTTTTCCCCTGCGAAGCTGAAGATGACCTTCACCTTCTCGAAGAGTTCATCGTAGACTTTGTTTTCGAGCTCTTCGATGAACTTCTCAACCCCAACGTTCTCAAGTCCTATGCTGTTGATGAGATAGTCCTGCGTGGCGATGAGCCTCGGTGGGGGATTGCCACGTCTCGGTTTGAACGTGGTAGTCTTGAGTGTGTAGGCACCGATCTGTTTTGGATCGATCAGCTTGAGATACTCTCCCATTCCTCCGACTCCGGAGGCTATCACGATGGGTGGTCTCAACTCCACACCTCTTCACCTCTCAGAACAGGTCCATCGATGCACAGATGCTTCAAACCGTTCTTGGTTTCTTTCGCACAGCCTCTGCACGCACCGATCCCACAGGCCATGTATTCGTTGAACGAAACGAACACTTCAGCTTTGTCTTTCAGCACATCGTAGCTGACCTTCTCCATCTGATCTGAACCGATCACTAAGAACCAATCGTAACCTTCGAGCGATCTGAGCAAGTTCAAGAACGATTCGTCACCGATCACGAGTGGGAAGGGGATTTCGATCGAAAGTTTCTCCAAAGAACCGATGAACACATCGCAGTTGCATCTTTTGTTTAGATCGAAAGCCATGGGCAAACAGGCAGGCGTTGCGATCATCGCGCCCTTGCCTTCTGGTGGAACGAAGCCTTTGCCGCACGGCCCGTGTGCGTTCAAAACGCTCTTTTGTACTATGTAATTCGTTCCAGGTCCTATGATCTGCACCCCTATGGCGAGCTTCTCGTTCCACCGACCGAGGCCGAAAGGCTTTCGAACGATCGAAGTTTCTGTTTCTATCATGATGAACTGCGTTGGTTCAAAATCGATCCACTCGTTGAAATTTATGATGAACGTGTCCTCGGTGAGTTGTATGAGTTCACTCCTCGTCAGAGAGAAATTCTCCATCCCAGTACACCCACCTTCCTGAACGTTTTACCCCCACCACCCTACCTTTCAATTTGATTCCATCGAAGACGCAATTCTTTCCTTTGCTGTGAAGCTTCTTCGCATCGACTGTCCATTGGGCGTTCGGATCGATCACGATCACGTTGTCCAGATCGAAAGAGCCTTCGATTCCAAGGATCTTCCGAGGTGCCACGGTGAGTTTCTCTATCGTT
>JAPYWY010000227.1 GCA_028276125.1 Pseudothermotoga sp. | reverse complement strand
AGGTGACAAGAGCATAAAGATCTGGGAGTTGAAAACTGGAAAAGTTTTACGCACTCTGATTGGGCACGAAGGCTCTGTGTGTTTCGTTGCGATCAGCCCAGATGAAGAATTTATCGCGAGCTGTTCCTACGATGGAACCATCAGAGTATGGGGAGAATAGTGCCGAAAGAATCAAGCTGACGGCGTGGTTCGCCTACACGCCACTAATCATGGCCCACTGTAACGGACTATCAAGTTGATTCGACGCGTTATCAAACAGGTGTGAAACGACATCACCTTTTAAATTGTCGTTCTTTTCACGTCTCAGTGACGTGCATCTGTTTCAGCCTCTCTTTGACCTGCTCCAGATATTCACCTTCCAGTGGGTACTTTCTGAGTATGAGTATGCCCAACAAGGTGGCGGCAATCGGTATGAAACTGCACAGCGCACGAATTCCCATGATCGCGCTCATTGGCTGTTGGTCTACAGGCAAATTCGCATTGTATCCAGTCTTGGACAGAACCAACCCCATGATCAAAGAGTTCAACGATATTCCAAGTCTTATAATCAACGCGTTCGCACCGAAGTACATGCCTTCTCGCCTTCTACCTGTTTTGACCTCGTCTTCGTCGGCTATTTCGGCGATCATGATGTCCAGAACGATGAACGATCCTGCAAGGCTGATCGCAAGACTGCAAGCCAATATCAATCCTTGGATGAAAGTTTTGATGAATGCAAACCCGCTGAGAAGGATCGCCCAGAGGATCATTGAAACCATCATCGTTTTCTTCGCACCAATTTTCGGTGTGAACCTCTGCCAAACTGGTACGAGCAAGAACGTTACTATAAAGATCATCGCGAGCAAAAGTGTCGTCTGTGTCTCGTTCAACCGCAACACGTACTTTGCGTAGAAAGGTAGCGCGGCGAGAAGAGCTGTATAGGTATATTGAAGCAGGAAAGAAGCAGAAACGTACGTGATGAAGGATTTGTTGAGGAAAGTGTGCTTGATGGCTTCACTCAGTTTCAGGCTCTCTTTCCTGTAAAACGTGGGATTTTCCCTCACACCCAAGAGTGAGAGATACAGAAGTGAACCACCCACTATAGCGAAGATCACACCCATCTTCTGCCAGCCGAGCTTCGCAACGATCACAGGAGTGGCCGCAACGCCTATGAGCAAACTCGGAATCCCAAGAATTTGCCTTAGAGCTGAAACTCTTGCCCTCTGTTCCAACGTTGGGTACATCTCTGGGAACAGCGCAGTCCAGTTGAGTATGACGATGGTGAAAAAGGTATCGAAAAGGAATATCATCAAACCGTAGTACAGAACCAAAGCCGTCGGTCTGGAACTGTCAAAAGGTGGAGCCCAAAAGAGCGCAAAACTCAGAGCGAGTGGCAAGGAGAAAAAGAAGATGTACGGTCTGCGTCTTCCCCATCTCGTTTTAGTGATGTCGGATAGGTAACCAAACAACGGATCGTTCACCGCATTCCAAATTCCATAAAGGAGCATGACCAAGCTTATCTTTTCCACAGGTGCCTTCAAAACATCCACGTAGTAAAAGATTGCGAAAGTTGAGATGGGATTTGAAAGTAAACCAGCACTGAAGGAACCGAGACTGTACAGCAAATCCTTCATCTCTAAACCCTCCATTTTCAAGCGTCCAATGTCCAAAGAGAATTATAACAAGTTTACGCTTTGGCACTCCCGATCCCCTAAAGGGTGTAGGATTCTTGATGGCTCGTTAGGTCGTCTTCCATGGAGCAATGTTGACTCCATAGCAACAGAGGCTATTGCCTCTGGTGGGTGCCAATCTTACTACTACTTGGGCTCTGCCCAAGATACGTTTCTTCAAAAACCACAATCAAATCCCTCACTCATCCCATAAAGGAGAAGAGCTTGCGGGGATAGCTTTTTTCTATCCCCGCAAAGGATCTTTGAGCAGGTTCGATCCTGCCGCACAAAAAAGGGCCTCACAGAAAGGCCCAGTGGAAAATTCGAGGCATCAAAAAGGCGAAGGTCGTTTCAGCTGCGAGCTTGACTCGTTCACCAACTCGTGGTCGTGTACCAATCCACAATGTTGTTGATGTTCCAGAGCATCCCATCGTCGTAATGCTCGACAGCCACCAAGATTGGCAAAGTGCTTCGGATGTCCACAACTCCACTACCCTGTTGTACGTACTTGACCAAGTTTACGTAAACTGCGCTGAATGGGTCCAGCTCGCCTTCGAGGTCCTTGACAAGTTGTCCAGCTTCGTCGTAGATCCAAACCGCCACGTCGATGCTCTTGTCGTTCGGATTAGCCAGGATCAAAGCGGGCTGCGAATTCTCACTGTTCACATACCCCACGGCGTACCAGTAGTACTTCGCATCCTGTCTGAAGTTGAACGGTTCGATGACGTGGTTGCTGTTGAGCAGAGTTCCTTCTTCTTCCCAATACAGTACAGTGATGTGCAGTAACTCGTCGCACTGCACCAGAACCAGACCCCAGCTGCTTTCGGAACGTTTGACAACCTGCGAAAGATCGATGAAAACCGAACTGTAGGGTGGTTTGTTGTAGGTTCCCCTCCACAGTCTCTGACCACTCGAATCGAAAACCGTCACCCTGAAATACGCCTTCTCATCGCTGAGGTTCGATATCAACAGACTGGTCTTGTAATCAGGTGTGCAGTCGTAGTAGACAGCATAGTTTGCAGCAAAGTAGATCGTCGCAAGAAGAACCAAGGAGAAGATCACCACTCGCCTCACATTTATCACCCCCTCGACGATGTTAAAACAATTATACACCAAAGCTTGAAATTTCGATATCTTCACTGAACTTGGCTGGCTGTCAAAACGAATTGCGTTAGCCTAAAATGCGTTGTCAGAGGATTTTCAAACGATCACTATTCATAGCTGCCGTTGATGATACCACTCAACTGTCTGGGGTTTCACTGGAAAACTCATCTGCCTCTAAAACAAATATGCTAGAATTTGAGCGTAAGGATCACTGCCCGAATTTTGAGTTTCATTTTGATGAAGGAGGTCTGCTGTTGCAAATGGCAGAAAAGAAGAAACTCTTGACCGAAACGATGGTGAGGATCGAAAAGAATTTTGCCGCAATAATCCTTTCGGTGATCTTGATCACTTCGTTAGTAAGTCTGGTGGCGTACCGTACGTACATCGAATATCGTCAGCTAAAAGAGACTTTCAAAAAGCTCAACGCAGTTGTTTTGAACCACTCTCTCGCCTTCGATTTCACCGACAGTATGAAACGTTACGGCTACGACACGGAGAAACTCGAGGCTTCACTGAAAGTTATGGATTCTCAATCCATCGCTCAAGAACTCAGAAAATTCGCCGAGTTCCTGCGAGCTTACGAGGAAGACCTCCTGAGGCGCAGATACAGGTTTGTGATGACTAG
>JAPYWY010000121.1 GCA_028276125.1 Pseudothermotoga sp. | reverse complement strand
ATCGTCGCGATCTCGAGCGTCACCAATGTCAGCGTGTAACCATCAGGCGCAGCGTAAGCACCTGCTGCATGACCCACGGCTCCTCCTCCACCAGTTCTGTTCACGACGGTAAAGGGTTGACCAAGTTTCTTCGATAACTCGTCTGCGAGGAACCTTGCGAGCCTGTCTGTTCCTCCACCAGCACCCCAAGGACAGATGATCGTGACAGGTTTTCGTGGATAATTCACCGCGAAGGCTGAGATCACGACAACTGCCAACAAAAGAATCAACGCTCTCTTCACAGCACTCACCTCCCGGCAATCTCACTCTTGGCTTGCTTGATGAGTTCAACGAAACGTCTCGCTCTTTCTCTGATCTCTTCCTTACTTCCCTTCGTCAATCCTCCACCCACACCGACCGCAGCTGCACCTGCTTTGATCCATTCTTTGACGTTTTCAAGCTCTACACCACCGGTTGGCATGAGTTTCGCCTGTGGGAGAGGACCATGAATGGCCTTGATGTAACTCGGTCCAACTGCGGAAGCTGGGAACAACTTGATCAACTCACAGCCGACCTCGAGTGCCTTGACGATTTCAGTCGGTGTGAGCACACCAGGGATATAAGGCACCCGATGTTTGTTGCACAACAATGCAGTTTCTTCGGACAGGTTGGGAGCGACGATGTACCTCGCGCCAGCCTCGATCGCGATCTTTGCCGTATATGGATCGAGGACCGTACCTGCGCCGAGCAAGATTTCGTCGCCCAGCTCTTTCGAAAGCTGGCTGATGACTTCAACGGCTCTGGGAACGCTGAAAGTCACTTCGATGGCAACGATGCCACCTTCCTTGCAAGCCCTACAGACTTCGACCGCTTTGCTGGGACTGTCCACCCTGATGACGGCTACTATACCGTTCTCGATGATCTTCTCGACTATACCGTTCATGATGCACCCCCTCTCTGTGTCCAAACATTATTATAGACCCAGTGTTTAAAAACTGGCAAAGAGATTAATCATTGGTAAATTAATGCTTTCCACCGCGAAGATCTCGATTCTTTTTCAGTTGAGCAGTATAATTCCACGTGGAGGTGTAGTGACTGTTCTACGCACTTGTGGGCTACGGTGTGAGCAACAGATCTCTCTGCAAGATGTTGATCAACATGGGTCACAAAATCTTCGTGAGCGAAGCAAAACCTTTGAGCGAACAGGACAAAAGAGATTTGCAAGAAATGCACGTTGAATTCGAAGAGAATGGAAACACCGAACGCGTTTTGAAAGCTGACCGCATCGTGGTCAGTCCTTCCGTCAAGCCTGATCATCCCATCGTTTCAAGGGCATGCGAGAAAGTTTTGACGGACCTCGATGTGGTGCTGAACCTCAGAAAACCTGGTTTCATCGTGGCTGTCACAGGTACGAACGGTAAGACAACCACCTGCCACATGCTTGAGTACGCGTTAAGCAAGTTCGGTAAGAAGGTTCTCACAGCCGGTAACATTGGAAATCCCATCGCTAACGTTCATTCCGAACAGCTCGACTATCTCGTGCTGGAAATCAGCAGTTTTCAGTTGTTTTGGGCGAAGAACTTGCCGATCGATGTCGGGATCATTCTGAACATAGAACCCAACCATCTGGACTGGCATCCGAGTTTCGAGCACTACGTTGAAAGCAAGCTCAAGCTCTTCACGTTCGCCGAGAAAAGCTTCGCGCACGAGAACTGTCGAAGATTGATCGATGAAAGATGGCCAAACGTGGTCAGTTTTTCCACACTGAAACTTTTAGACAAGGAGCGTATAGAATTTCGTGACCAGATCTACCCTCTCCGGAATACCTTTCTCAGGACTCATCAAAACCTGCAGAACCTCTCAGCGGTTCTCACCGTTTTGGAATCTCTCAGTTTTGAACCCAGCTTGGTGCTTGAAGCGCTCGAAGACTTCACTCCGCCGCAACATAGGATGCAATTGGTTGCTGTCATAAACGGAGTTCAGTTCGTGGATGATTCGAAATCGACGAGCGCGGCGGCAACCATCGCTGCACTTCAGAACTATCAAGACGGTAAGGTCGTGCTGATCCTCACAGGCAGGGGCAAGAATGAAAGTTACGATGCACTCGTTGAGCAGATCAAAAGAAAGGTCAAGTACGTTGTGGTCTTCGGTGAGATCGTTGATCTTGTTGTTCCGCTCTTGCGCGCATCGAACATACAGTTCTGTGTTGTCGAAAACATGGAACAAGCTGTTTTAGAAGCTTTCAAGAAGAGCAATCAAGGTGATACCGTTCTGCTGAGTCCTGCCGCGGCAAGTTTCGATCTTTACGCAAACTACGCCGAGCGTGGAGAACACTTCGTTCGAGTGGTAGAATCTCTAAAGGAGGGCGCGTAGTGCCAAGCCATGCCTTGGCGCTTTTGATAATCACGGCCGTTCTGATCGCCGTGGGGTTGGTAGTCATCTCGAGCCTCGAGGTTTCAGCCCAGATGAACCTCTATGGTGGCGTCGCGCGCGAGATTTTCCGTTCGCACGTGGTGAAACTTTCCGTAGGCTTCGTCTTCATGACGATCACCTGTTTCGTCGATTACAGGTACCACGAAAAGTATGCTTGGTTCTACTACGCGTTGGCGATAATTCTGCTCTTGGTCCCATACACCTTCCCGCCTGTGGGTGGTGCGCGCAGGTGGATCTTTCTACCAGGTTTCAGCTTTCAACCTTCCGAGTTCGCCAAATTTGCCACGATCGTTTGCTTTGCGGCTTACATAAAAAAGCGCAAGGATAGGATGAAGAGTTTCATGGAAGGCTTTTTGAAGCCTCTGCTTCTTCTGTTGCCCATCTTGGGTTTGATAGTCTTCGAGCCAGATCTGAGCAGCTCGCTCATCGTTCTCCTCGTAGTGCTTTTGATGCTGTACTCTCACGGTAGCAAACTTCTCTATCTCCTCTCAACGTTTGGATCGCTGGCGTTCCTCTTTTTCCTCGCGCAGAAGTTTGGAATCTTGCTGAAGGGTTATCAACTGTCGCGCCTCAAGGCGTTCTTCACGGGAGATTTACCCGAACAAGTCGTGCAAGCAGTCCAAGCCTTCAGAGAGGGTGGCTTCCTCGGCAAGGGTATTGGACTTGGCGATGTGAAGCTGTCCGTACCAGCTGTCGTAACGGACTTCGTATTCGCAGCTATAGGCGAGGAACTCGGGTTGATCGGCATCCTGGGCGTGGTACTGTTGTTCTTCCTCCTCGTTTGGACGATGCTCAAGCTAATGGAGTCGTCCGACGATACGTTCGTCACGGCCTTCATTTCTGGCCTCGCTTTACTCATCATGGTTCAGGTCTTGGTGAACCTTGGTGTTGTGTCAGGCATGCTCCCAGTCACGGGCGTGACGTTACCCTTTGTCAGTTACGGTGGAAGTTCTTTAGCGATGATGATGGCGAGCCTCGGTGTGGTCATCAACATGGCAACCGGTGGGAGTGAGACCAAGTGAAGGTGCTTGCCGCCGGTGGCGGCACGGGTGGACATCTGTATCCTGCGCTGGCGATCTTGGAAGAACTTTCGAAACACGTGAACCTGAACGTGGTTTATTTCTGCACACCGAGGGGCATCGAGAACAAGATAGTTCCTACCGAACATCCAGAGTACAAGCTCGTGAAGTTGGATGTGCAGGGGCTCGAAAGACCTATCTTCAAACCCACAAACGTGAAAAGGGTATTGAAAATTCTCAAAACTAAGAGTATCATAGCTTCGGAAACCGACGGATCGAACTGCTGCCTCGTCACGGGCGGTTATGTGTCGTACCCGCTCGGTTTGGTCTGTGGAAAGAAAAGAATACCGCTTTACATTCAAGAACAAAACGTCGTACCCGGCTTGGCGAACAGATCCCTCAGCAGGTACGCAACGAAGGTATTCGTCGGTTTCGAAGAGGCGATCAACAACTTTCCAAGGTCTGTGAGAAACAGAATAGTTGTCACAGGAAACCCGATAAGAGTAAGCAACGTGAGCCGTGGCTCTTTTGGAGAAGGTTACGTGCTCGTGTTCGGGGGAAGCAGGGGGAGTGACCTGATCAACACGATCATGGAGAAGATCTACCGAGAAGAGAAAAGCCTGAAGTTTGTTCATGGTACGGGTGATCCCGTCTGGACCAAGAAGCTCTCGGTCTTCAACAACGTTCTTGCCTTAGACTACATCTACGATATGCCTTCGGCCTGGCGGGGTGCGATCGCTGTCGTTTGTCGTGCGGGTGCTTTGACGGTCAGCGAGTTGCTCCATTACGGTGTTCCAGCGGTTCTAATACCTTGGGAGGGAGCAGCTGAGGGGCATCAAGTTCGAAACGCGGAGTTCGTTGCAAAGATTGGCCGTGGTGTGGTCGTGAGAGAGGGCGAGGCAACACCAAGTAGGATCCTCGAAGCCATCAAGGTAGCCCTCGGATTGGGAAAATTGCCTGAAAAGAAAACGAATCCTGCGGATGCGATCGCAAAAATCATTTTGGAGGAATGTCTATGAGAATCCACTTCGTAGGAATTGGCGGCGTGGGAATGAGTTCTTTGGCGATACACTGTCATTTGATGGGACACGATGTGTACGGTTCGGATATACACAGAAACGAGCACATAGAGGTTCTTGAGAGACTGGGTGTGAGGGTTTTCTTGGGACACAGTCGTGAGAACTGGCTAAATCCGGAACTTTTGGTCCACACACCCGCAGTCAGTTCGAACAATCCTGAACTGTTGAGAGCTCGGGAAGAGAACGTTCGTGTTGTTACGCGTTTCGATTTGCTCAGACAGCTCGTCGAAAACTCTGTTCAGTTCGCGGTGACAGGCTCTGACGGTAAGACTACAACCACCGCCATGATTGCACACGTCCTCAAGGCGATCGGTGCAGATCCGACGGTGTTCTTAGGTGGTATGAACCCTTCGCTCGAGTTTGGAAACTACAGGAAAGGAAATGGGCCTTGCGTTTACGAGTTGGACGAGAGCCAACCGAGTTTTTCTTCCTTCCATCCAACGCACCTCATAATCACTAATGCAAGAAAAGACCATCTGGAGAACTTCCATGGCGATGAATCTTACTATCTGTCGTGCTTCGAAAAATTGGTGAGTTCTGCGCAGAACGTTGTCACCTTCTATGAGGATCGGTTGACCTCACATTTGGGTCATCACACGTTTGGCCTGAACCAAGGAACCTGCGTTCTGTTGGACAGAAAGACCGAGCGGTTCGAACAGGTCGCGACGATCAAGCTGGATGGAAAAACTCACACCTTGAGGTTGAGGGTTCCGGGTCTTCACAACGTCTTGAACGCGATGGCGGTTATAACGCTGCTCTGGGCTGCAGGGTTCGACCCAGCGGACGCAGTCAAGGCTTTGTCGAGCTTTGTTGGCACGTACAGGAGGTTCAGCGTCACAACGATCGACGAGTCGAAGAACATATACGTGGTGGACGATTATGCACACACACCTGATGAGGTCGCTTGGCTGATCCGAACGTCACGTGAAGTCTTCGCTGGGTTGAAGCAGGTGATGGTCTTTCAACCTCATCGCTACACGAGGCTCGCCAGGGAGGACGGTAACTTCGCCAAGGCTTTGATGGACGC
>JAPYWY010000122.1 GCA_028276125.1 Pseudothermotoga sp. | reverse complement strand
CTCGAAAGTGACAATTCGGAGAGATTTGCAGACTTTATGCTCAAACGGTGATTATCCCATAAAGAAGGTTAGGGGAGGAGTGATGTACGCCATTGAAAAACTGGGTTTTGAGCCTAGTGAAGTAATTGAGTGGGCGAAAAGAGACTTGCTCTCCCTTCAAAATGGTGGGGTCGACGGCGTGATATTCTCAAACGAATTCAGCCTGCCGTATTTAACGAAGGTACCGATTGTAACCGTGGCTACGATGGCACGAATAATAGGAGAATTGATCCCCCATATAAAGGTGCCTTTTGGTGTAGACGTTCTGTGGGATCCAATTGCGACCATTGACCTTGCTGTTGCAACAGGTGCGAAATTCGTCAGGGAAGTTTTCTCTGGCGTGTATGCCAGTGACTTTGGCTTATGGAATTTGAACTACGGTGAGATTGCGCGCCACAGGAAATACGTTGGCGCACAGGAGGTTAAAATGCTTTTCAACGTCGTTCCGGAGAGCGCCAAGTATCTGGCGGAGAGAGAAATACTGCAAATTGTTAAAACGACCTTATTTAACCATCGTCCAGATGCATTATGTGTATCGGGTTTAACCGCCGGGAGTCCGGTTGACTTAAATACGTTGCTAAGTGTGAAAGAGATGGCGTCCCAAGTTGGAGTACCGGTATTTGCGAACACAGGAGTAACGGTTCATAACGTCGATAAGATGCTTGAGGTAGCCGATGGAGCCATTGTCGGTACAGCTTTTAAATACGAAGGCAAATTCGAAAATCACGTCGATGAGAAACGTGTAAGAGAGTTTATGGAGAAGGTACACTCTCTGAGAAAGAACATTTCGCTTCACGAGACACCGTAAGTGGGTAAATCCTGACTGGCGACAATCTAAATTGCTTTCTGCAGAATTAGCTTAACCTTTGCCAGAACTTCTCACGTACTCGAGTACAGATGGCACGCCACCAAATGGTTCGGCGTGACCTCTACCAGTTGTGGTTCGATCTCAGCGCAGACCTGCATGGCTTGGGGACATCTGGTGACGAACCTGCATCCTTGAGGAGGGTTCAAGGGACTTGGCACATCACCTTTGAGTATGATCTTTTTTCGCTTCACCTTGGGATCCGGGACGGGCACGGCTGAGATGAGCGCCTTCGTGTAGGGATGAAGGGGGTTCAAATAGAGTTCCTCACTCTCTGCAACCTCCACGAGCTTTCCAAGGTACATCACGCCGATCCTGTGCGAGATGTACTTGACCACGTTCAGAGCGTGCGAGATGAACAAATAAGCCACGCCGAGCTTGGCTTGAAGGTTCTCCAGGAGCTTGAGTATCTGACTCTGTATGGAAACATCGAGCGCAGAAACTGCTTCGTCACAGACGATCAGATCAGGCTCCGTCGCCAACGCTCGAGCGATGCAGATCCTCTGCCTCTGACCGCCGGAGAATTCGTGCGGGTATCTGTTCATGTGTTCGACGGAGAGTCCAACCATTTCTAAGAGCTCTTGAACCCTTCTTTCAACTTCTCTTCCTTTCGCGATCTTGTGGTACGCGATGGCTTCACCGATGATCTCCTTTATTGGAAGTCTAGGGTTGAGCGAGCTGAAGGGATCTTGAAAAACTATCTGCATTTTCGGGCGAAGTTTCCTCAGCTGTTTCTGGTTCAATTTCGTTATGTCCACACCTTTGAAAACGATCTCACCGCTAGTGGGTGTTTCGAGCATCAGAACGCATCTTCCTGTGGTTGTCTTTCCACAGCCACTCTCACCCACCAACCCAAAAGTTTCTCCTCTCCTTATTTGGAAACTCACCCCGTCGACGGCCTTCACCACGGCGACGGTTCTTTGAAATATCCCAGCCTTCACTGGAAAGTGCTTCACCAAGTTTCTCACTTCGAGTAGGACTTCGTTCATGCTTCCACTTCCTCCGGCTGTGATCCTCTCAAGAAACATCTGACCCTTCTGTGCTGGTTCACGTTCACAAGCTTTGGAACCTTTTCTCTGCAGAGATCGAAAGCAAAAGGACATCGTGGATGGAACCTGCAACCTGCTGGTAAGTCCATCGCGTTCGGAACGCTTCCCTCAATCGTGTACAGAGGTTTCTTTCCAGGTTCGAGCTTGGGTATGGACTTCAAAAGTCCATCCGTGTAAGGATGCAACGGAGATTCGAACAAGTCTATACAAGGGGCTTCTTCCACGATTTGACCTGCGTACATCACGATGACCCTGTTGCACATCTCGGCGATGACTCCCAGATCGTGGGTTATGAGTAAGACGCTCATTCCGAAACTGTCCTTGAGTTGGGCGATGAGATCGAGTATCTGCGCCTGAACGGTCACATCGAGCGCGGTAGTGGGTTCATCCGCGATCAGAAGTTTCGGATTACATGAGAGAGCCATTGCTATCATGGCGCGTTGCCTCATTCCGCCGGACATTTGGTGAGGATAATCATCGTAACGCTTTTCGGGATTTGGAATACCCACCAGCTTGAGCAGTTCGATCGACTTTTTCTTGGCTTCCTCCATGCTCACGTTCTGGTGTGTCACGATCGCTTCGGCGATCTGCTTTCCCACCGTTATGACGGGATTCAGTGAGGTCATGGGTTCTTGAAAGATCATCGATATAACGTTGCCACGAATCTTTCTCATTTCGGCATCCGAAAGTTGGAGCAGATCCTTTCCATCGAAGAAGATCTTTCCAGAAGTGATCTTCGCTGGTGGAACTGGTAAGAGTCTCATGATGGCTAAGGAAGTGACGGACTTTCCACAGCCAGATTCGCCGACCAATCCCAGCACTTCCTCTTCTTCGATGGTGAAACTGACTTGGTCCACGGCGTGCACGATTCCATCGCTGGTGAAGAACTTCACAGTGAGGTCCTCAACGCGCAACAGCTCAGCCATCTCTATCACCTTTGAATGATCCTTCTCGCACCGATGTACTTTCTATCGAGGTCCGCCGAATAGTCTGGATCCTTCGGATCGAAACTGTTTATCGCCACACCCTTGCTGCCAGAGTGGATGTACTTCATGTTGCCTATGTAGATGCCCACGTGTGAGGGACCTGCCTTGTAGGTTTGGAAGAACACCAGATCGCCCATTTTGAGATCTTTCCTGTCCAACACGGGCTCGCCCTGTTCGTACTGCATGTCTGCATCGCGTCTCAAGAAATAACCTGCCATTTTGAAGCAGAACTGTGTGAAACCAGAACAATCGAACCCGTAAGACGTCGTGCCTGCCCACAGATAGGGAAGTCCCAAATGTTGCTTGGCAAGCTCGATGATGTAATCTGCACCTTTCTGAGTCGCAAAGACTTTCTCTCTGCTTTCGAACAACTGCGCGTCACTCACTCTCACGAAAAGTTCTCTTTGATCGGGCAATCTCAGTTTCAACCATTCACCTTTAACTTCAACGCAAGGCAGTGTGGTTCCCTGTACGAGTTTTGCTTCGACCGCGCCAGCTGGATCTGCCATCTCGTAAAGCTGTGCGAACTTCGAAACGATCAGCGCGAAAGGTGCAGAGAGATACTCCTTCAGTTCACTCTCGTTCATGGTCACGATCTTAGACCCATCGATCCAACCTATGTAAGAATCTTCCATCTGCACCAAGTACCAATCGCCATCCTTTTTGAACAGTTTCAGAACGTCCCCCATGCGTGCCTGAGTCACGGCGTTCTTCTGCAAAGTTCTCCTCGGTGCGTCCATCAAGTTCACCATATCGACGTTCACGACCGCAAAGATCTTCTCGCCTACGGATTCGTCGGGCAAGAGTTTGATCTTGTCTTCGAAAGAGACTTGGAGGGCTGTTCTCAGTCTTTCGAGCAGAGATTCTTTCAACTTGGGCTCGGAAACCTCTCCAAAGATGGTCAGCTTTCCATCTTCACTACCCACCGTGACGTTGAACACCACTTCTCGTGGTTCGATCCTGAATTCTTTCTTGAACAGTTCTATCTGCCTTCTTGCAAGCTCCAAGCTTTCCACAGTCGCACCACTCCCAAACAACGAGATCGCAACCAATATGAAGCAAATCAAGGTGAGTTTCTTCATCGTCACACACCCTTTCACTGTTTCAACCTCGGATCGAGCGCATCCCTGAGCCCGTCTCCGAGCAAATTGAAGGCGAACGTGGCGAGCATGAGAACAACCCCTGGCCAAACGGCGTACCAAGGTTGGATCCTCAGATACGCACTCGCCGATCTTATCATGTTTCCCCAACTGGGTGTCGGAGGAAGAATGCCCAGACCGAGGAACGAGAGACCCGCCTCGGCCAAGATTGCGCCTGGTATTCCCAACGACACCGAGACGATGATCGGACCCATGCAGTTCGGAAGAATGTGTTTCACGATGATTCGAAAGTCTGAAAGTCCTTGAGCCTTTGCGGCTTCCACGAACTCAGTTTCTTTCAGATAGATCACCTGGCTCCTCACCAAACGCGCCTTCCCAGCCCAACCGATCACAGAAAGTGCGATGAACATGTTCGTCAAACCCGGTCCGAGCGCGAACATCATACCGATGTAGAAGAGAAGCTCTGGGAAGGCGAACAGCATATCCGCTACCCTCATCATCACCATGTCGATCAATCCACCGTAATAGCCCGCCAGAGATCCTATGATTATGCCTATCGCGGTTGTGATGATCTGCGTCATGACACCGACCGTCAGAGAGATCCTCGCGCCGTAGATCAAACGTGAAAGAATGTCCCTGCCGTACTCGTCGGAGCCGAGAATGTAAACTCCATTTTTGCATATCCTCGAAGGTGAACCCATGGATTTGAGACGGTTCTGAAGGTCTATCTTGTTCGGATCGGCCGGTGCAAGCAAAGGTGCAAAAATCGCAACGAGCACGACGAAGATCACGAAGATCAACCCAAACATCGCCGCTTTGTTTTTTCTCAACCTTCTGAAGGCATCCGCATAAAGTGAAGCGGCCTTCTTCTCAGCCACAGAAGCTACCTCCTACTTCAATCTGACTCTCGGGTTCAAAAACGCGTAAGATACGTCCACAATCAGGTTACCCAGAATGTACACGATCGCCGTGAAAACGACAGTTCCCTGGACGAGTGGAAAATCTCTTTCTGAAAGAGCCCAGACGGAAAGCCTTCCAAGCCCCGGAATCGCAAAGACCGTTTCGGTGAGGATGGAGCCCGTCAACAATCCGCTGAGCTGCATCCCGAGGATCGTCACTACAGGAATCATCGCGTTTTTGAGTGCGTGGACGAAGATCACTCTTCTTTCCGAAAGTCCCTTAGCACGAGCGGTCCTGATGTAATCTTGCCTTATGACGTCCAGAAGGGCGCTCCTGGTGTAACGAGCGATTGAAGCGGCGAACCTTGTACCCAAGACGATCGCAGGCAAGATCATGTGTTTGAAACTGTAATAGCCAGATATGGGAAACCAGCCAAGTTTCAAACCAAAGACCAGCTGTGCAACGACGGCAACCCAAAAAACGGGTGCGCTCACTCCCGCAAGCGCGAGGATCATCATGGAGCGATCAAGGAAAGAGTACTGTTTCACAGCAGAGATGATGCCGACGGAAACTCCCAGCACTATCGCCACCAGGTACG
>JAPYWY010000120.1 GCA_028276125.1 Pseudothermotoga sp. | reverse complement strand
ATCGAGCGGTAAGATGGCTCTCAGCATGATCATGAGATAGAAACCGGGTATCGACATGATGATCTCGGCGAACCTCATCAATCCTTCGTCCACCCAACCACCGTAGTAACCAGATATGCCGCCGAAGACCAACGCAAAGGCGATCGTGATGACGACGCCTATCAAACCTATGGAGAGAGAAATCCTCGAGGCAAAGATTATCCTCGAAAAGACGTCCCTTCCGAACAGGTCGGCACCCATTATGTAAAGCTTCACGAACTGATTGTTATCGTAGTTGTCCACTCCGAAGAGATGTAACTTCGATGGAAAGAGCCAGAGGAACTTTCCCGTCCAGCTTGTGATGAACCATTTGATGGGATAGATCTTGTAATCGTAATCGACGACCTTGCCTTTGATCATTTCGAACTTTCCATCTCTCTTGATAACGATGCTGTCGAGTATTTCCGTCACCGCCACAGCTTCCACATCGTACTCGCTCGTCAAACCGAACCTATCTTTGTAGGTCTTGAAGAACATCTCCTGTGCCACAGCGGAAGTCGTCTCGAAACGCGAAACACCTTTGTTCAAAACATCTTCGTTGTAGTTGAACAAAAAGTAGTCGCTGATGACAGGGCTCTTTTTGACGTCGTACCACTGTCCGTTCACCTTCATGCTCTCGACTCTGTTCACGGAGAACCTGAAGGATTCAACTCCATCTTTTCCAAGTTCATAGCTCATTCTCGTACCATCAGTCTTCTCCACGACGAGCCTCTTCGGATAGAGCATTTCCTTGTACGTCCTTTCGTAGGTGATCTTGTCGACATAACTCATCGACGGAAGCACGTAAGGTTTCACCCTCTGACCTTTGTAGGTTCTGTGAATCTTCGTCGGGGGTGAGTACGTGTGCCTCAAAGATTGTTCCGCGGGATTGTAGGGAGACAAGAAATCTGCGAACAAGGCCATGAGGTAGAGGATTATCAGTACCACGAGTGCGCCGACACCGAGCTTGTGCTTGAGAAATGCTCTCCAGATGAGTTGACCTCTGCTGAGATACTTTTCCTGAAAATCTGTCTGGTTGTTGTTCTGAGCCACTGCCGCTACCTCCTCAAGTCAGACGAACTCGCGGATCCACCAACGCCAAGAGGATGTCTGCCACCAAGTTACCCACAACCAAGAGCACGGCACTTATGAGACCACTGGTGATCACCAGATAAAGGTCTTTCTGTATCAAAGCTTGGTATATGAGCCTGCCCATCCCAGGCCAGGCGAATATGTTCTCTATGAACAAGGAACCTCCGAGGATACCAGAGATGCTGAAACCAAGGAAAGTGATCATGGGATTGATCGCGTTCCTCATCGCGTGCTTGAAGACGACTATTCGCTCGGGCATCCCTTTCGCACGCGCAAAGGTGACGTAATCTTCGTTCAGAACGTCCAAAAGCGAACCGCGCATGTATCTCATCAATCCGGCCATCGAACCGAGCGTGAGAGCCGTCGCGGGCAACGTCATATGCCACAGAAGATCTTTGAACCTTTGCCAAGCCGTCATGCTGTTGTGGTCGATCGAGATCATGCCGCCGATGGGAAACCATCCGGTGCGAGCGGCAAGGTACAAGAGTATCAAACCCAAGAAGAAGGATGGAACTGCGATGAAACTGAACGCGAACACGGTGAGTATCTTGTCTGCAAGTGAATACTTCTTCAGTGCTGCGAATGTACCGAGCGCAATGCCCAAGATCCACGATCCCGCAAGCGAAGTGAGGGACAACGAAAGTGTTGCTGCAACACGTTCCCAGATGAGCTTCGAGACGGGCCGTCTGTAGTAGAAAGAGTATCCGAAGTTACCCCTCACAGCACCGGAGAGCCATTTGAAGTACCTGACGAGTGGATGTTGATCCAGCCCCAGTTCTCTCTTCATCGCCTCGAGCGTTTCTTTCGACATCGACGGATCGAGTTTGTACTGATCCAAGAAATCTCCTGGCGCTGCTTCCATGATCATGAAAACTATGAAAGAAATGATGATCAATTCAGGTATCGCTATGACCAGTCTCCTTGCGATGTACTTCAGCACAGAGCATCACCTCAACGGTCAATGGGGGGCGGAACGCCCCCCGAAAGTTCACTTCTTCCAGTAGATCCAAGGCAGCGTCCAGAGCATTCCACCAAAGGCATTGGGATCGATGATGTTCAGATCGGCCTTGTGAGCATAGAGGTACAGTTGCTGCACCGTGTAAATGAGTGGCAAATGCTCGGAAGCAAGTTCTTGGAATCTTGAGAACATTTCGTAGACCTTCTTCTGATCGAGAATTCTGATGTTTTCTGCGAAGATTCTGTCGATCTCCAATTCCCAATCGGGTGCCTCGTAGATCTCAGGCTTGATCTGCTTTCCAGGTGCTGCATCCGGATGGAAGTTCCAGAAGTGCAGTGTTCCTTTCTGTGCCCATACGTTCCTTCCACCCTGTGGTTCGTCCGAACCGGTCAAGCCTATGACGATCGCTTCCCAGTCGGTGGTGTTCAGCATCTTCTGGACCAACAGGTTGAAATCGAGCGGCACGAAGGTGACTTTGATGCCCAATTTTCCAAGGGCTTCTCTGATGATGTTGCACATACCTTCACGGACGGTGTTACCAGCGTTCGTGGAGAGGATGAACTCAACCTTGTTGCCGTTGGCATCGATCAAGTTGCCATCCTTGTCCCAGCTGAAGCCTCCAAGTTGTAGCATCATGCGTGCGTAATCCAGATCGTACGGATACTTCCTCAGAGCATCTTCGTTGTAGAAGGGCGATAGCACCGACACGGGACCCCACTGTGCGACACCAAGGCCCGCCAGGAGTGTGTCGATCATGGCCTCTTTGTCCATGGAGTACGCCACGGCTTTTCTGAAGTATTCGTTTCTGAACCAAGATCTCTTGACGGGATCGTCGTGGTTCCAGTTGAACGTGATGAACGTCGTTCCATAAGTCGGTCCGCCGGTTCCGACGACCCAGTTCTTCTCCTTCGCCTTCGCCTTGATCTCTGGATAGAACTGTGCGGTCACACCGTAGATATCGATTTCTCCGTTCTCGAAGGCAAGTTTGATCGCGTTGAGATCAGGTATGATCTTGGTCACAAACTCGTCAAGGTATGGCAGTTGATTTCCGTTCGCGTCCTTCTTCCAGTAATTCGGATTTCTAACGCTTCTGACATATTGATCTGGCACGTACTCAACGGGTATGAACGGTCCAAGGCCAACCAATTCTTTGTTGTTGATCGCTTCGACGGTCCACTTCTGTTGGAACGTGCCATCCTTGACCCACTGTTCGGCGATGTGCTTCGGCCATATGTACAAACCACCGATGTACCTCACGGCCAAGCGGAAGGGTTCTTCGTAGATGATTCTGACGGTATAGTCATCAACTTTCTCTGCTTTCGGCAACCTACCCTGAGAATCTTTGATGACGTCCTGAGTGCTGCTCGGGATCTTCGGGTTGGCGTACACGTCGTTCACGGTGAAGACGAAGTCGTCCGCGGTGAAGGGATGGCCATCCGACCACTTGATGCCTTCTCTCAGCCAGAACGTGATGATCATCTTACCCTCGTCTGTGAGTTCGACTTCGCAGCGCTTCGCAATTGCCGGATGCAACCTCGCGTAATTGTCCAGTTCAATCAACGTTCCACCGTAACCCATGAAGAGCGCGATGATGTCGGTTGAGCTCGTCTCTTTCGCGACGGTGTAATTCATCGTTCTTGGACCGCTCAGCGACCCTACAACTATCCTTCCGCCGTACTTTCCCTTGGCATCCGAACCGAGGTACGGCGTTTTTTCATCGAACCACACGTACTTTTCTGCCGCAAAGATTGCCACGACAGCAAGCAGCATGAAAACCACTAAAAGCTTCCTCACACCAACACCCCCTCATTTCACCAGGTGGCACGCCACCCAGTGATCGTCTGAAATCTGTATCAGTTGAGGATATTCCTTCTCGCAAACTTCCATTTTGAATGGGCACCTCGGGTTGAAGAAACAACCGCTCGGTCTGTTTATGGGACTCGGAACACCGCCGGTGAGTATGATCCTCTTTCTCGCTTTCTCAACCTTTGGATCTGGTACGGGAGTAGCTGAGAGCAACGCCTTGCTGTAAGGATGTAGAGGTTGCGAGAATATCTCTTCTGACTCTCCCATCTCCACGATCCTACCAAGATACATTATAGCAACCCTTTGACTGATGAACCTCACCAAACCAAGGTTGTGCGAGATGAACAAATAGCTGAAATGGAACCTCTCTTGAAAGTCGAGGAACATGTTTATGATCTGCGCTTGAACGGAGACGTCGAGCGAGGAAGTTGGTTCATCCAAAACGATGAACTCAGGCTGTATCGCGATCGCCCTCGCTATGGCGATCCTCTGACGTTGACCTCCACTGAACTGGTGGGGATATCTGTCCAAATGGAAAGTCTTCAAACCCACCAGTTCCATCAATTCCTTCGCTCTCTTGTATGCCTCTTCTTTCGTTTTCACAACTTTATGGAAGAGCATCGGTTCGGTGACGATCTGACCGACGGTCATTCTGGGATTCAACGAGCTCATCGGGTCTTGGAAAACGATCTGCATCCTCCTTCTGAATGGGAGCAATTCTTTGTAGCCCAGTTTCGATATGTCGCTACCGTCAAAGAAGATCCGCCCGTCGGTGGGATCGATGAGCCTGAGTATCGTACGACCCACCGTGGTCTTGCCACAACCCGATTCTCCAACCAGGGCGAAGGTTTCTCCTTTCTTAATCTCGAAATCCACACCGTCGACCGCCTTCACGTGCGCTACTGTTCTCTTTACGAAGAACCCCTGCTTTATGGGGAAATGTTTCTTCAGTCCGACCACTTTCACGATCACGTCTTTCTCGCTCACGTCATACACCACCCTCGATTGGGTTGAAACATCTCACGCGATGACCGGGCGACACTTCTACCATGTCTGGGATGCGCTTGGAACACTCGTCGACTGACCTTGGACAACGCGGCAAGAAAGGACAGACCTTGGGTATGTCGATCATGCGCGGAGGTTGACCCGGTATTGGCTCAAGCCTCTCTATCTTTCTGTCGACTCTCGGGATGCTCCTCAAAAGCATGTTCGTGTAAGGATGCACCGGATTGTAGAAGATGTCCTCCGCGGATCCTTCTTCCATCTGTTTTCCGCCGTACATGACGATGATCCTGTGCGCCATCGAAGCGATCACACCGAGATCGTGCGTGATGAATATCATTGCCATCTTCAGAGTTTCCTGCAGCTGTTTCATCAATTCGAGTATCTGCGCTTGTATCGTGACGTCCAAGGCGGTCGTTGGCTCATCGGCTATGAGCACACTCGGGTTGCAACTGAGCGCTATGGCTATGACTACGCGTTGTCTCATGCCACCGCTGAATTCAAAAGGATAAGATTTCATTCTTTTTTCTGGTTCAGGGATCTGTACGAGCTTGAGCATTTCTATGGCCCTCTTGTAGGCCTCTTCCTTGGAAACTTTTTGATGCTGCATTATGGTCTCCATCAATTGGTTCCCTATGGTGAACAATGGGTTCAAAGACGTCATCGGATCTTGGAAGACCATGCTGATCTCTTTACCTCGTATGTTGTACATCTCTTTTTCATCGAGCTTGAGTATATCCT
>JAPYWY010000119.1 GCA_028276125.1 Pseudothermotoga sp. | reverse complement strand
CCTCTGTGCCTATAGCTTCTATGACGGTGTCTGCCTCCAAGATGAACCTGCTGTCCTCTATCGGAATGGGGCGGCGCCTTCCAGATTCGTCCGGCTCACCGAGCCTCATCGAGATGCATTCGGCGCCAACCACCTCACCCTTCTCGTTTCCGACGTACCTTATCGGTTGTGTGAGCCAGTAGAACTTTATGCCTTCCTCCAGCGCGTGCAAATACTCCTCACGTCGGGCAGGCATCTCTTGCTCGGTCCTTCTGTACACCACCGTGACGCTCTCTGCGCCGAGTCTGAGCGCGCTCCTCGCAGCGTCCATCGCCACGTTTCCTCCGCCCACCACGATGACCTTCTTTCCCCTGCGCACCGGCGTATCGTAATCTGGGAAGAGGTAGGCCTTCATCAGATTGACGCGCGTCAAAAATTCGTTGGCTGAATAGACACCGTTGAGGTTCGTCCCTTCGATTCCCATGAACTTTGGCGTACCCGCCCCAACTCCTATGAAGATGGCATCGTACTCTCTCAGAAGGTCCTTCACCGGTATCGCCCTTCCAACGGGCATGTTCAAAAAGATCTGAACCGACAGGGATTTGACGTAGTTCACTTCCCTCTCAACGATGGATTTGGGAAGTCTGAACTCGGGTATTCCATAAACCAGAACCCCTCCAGGCTTGTGGAGCGTTTCGAAGATGTGAACTTCGTAGCCTCTCTTCGCCAGGTCCGCCGCCACGGTGAGCCCCGCTGGACCCGAGCCGACCACCGCCACTTTCTTGTGTTTGGCTGGAGCGATCTCGATCTGGGTTTGAATGGAATGTTCGGCCTCCCAGTCGGCAGCGAACCGCTCGAGCCTACCTATGGCCACTGGCTCTGAACCTGGTATTCTACCGACCACACACTTTTCTTCGCACTGTGTCTCTTGGGGGCACACCCTCCCACATACCGCAGGCAAATTGTTGTAGAGTTTCAAAATCCTTGCGGCCTCGGCGAAGTTCCTTTCCCTTATCTTTCTTATGAACCCAGGTATGTCGATGCCCACGGGACAGCCACTCACGCACGGCTTCGCGGGACATTGAAGACACCTGCTCGCCTCCAGAACAGCTTCTTCTTCGCTGTATCCGAGCGGAACTTCGAAGAAATTCTTTGTCCTTTCCTTCGCTTCCTGTTCTCTCATAGGTGTTTTCTTTGGGAATGGTTTCACAGCCACGACAGATCACCCACTCTTTCCATGAAGAGTTTCAAGCTCCGCTCTTCCTCGTTCCTGTACTGGGCCAACCTCTTCAAAAGCTCGTCCCAATCGACCCGATCACCTTCGAACTCTGGACCGTCCACGCAGGCGAATTTGATCTTTCCATCCACACTGACCCTACACGCGCCACACATGCCAGTCCCATCCACCATGATGGGGTTCAGCGACACCCAGATCTTCACGCCATGTTCTTTCGCCTTCATGCTGCAGAACTTCATCATGATCGTGGGCCCCACAGCCCAAGCGATGTCTATCTTCTCTCTCTCGAAAAACATCTGCATGCCGTCGGTAACGACACCTTTGATGCCGAAAGAACCATCGTCGGTGGTGACGATCATCTGGTCCGCGAGTTTCGAAAATTCCTCGAGCATGATCACGTACTCTTTGCTGCGCCCACCGAGCACAACGTAGAGCTTGTTTCCACGCTCCTTGAGTGCCTCTGCCATAGGCAAGAGCGTGGCGATACCAACACCTCCACCGACGAGCATGACGTTTCCGTAAAAATCTACCTCGCTGGGTCTTCCGAGGGGCCCTGCGATGTCCATTATCGAATCGCCTTCGTTGACCATGCAGAGTTCGTAGGTGCTTTTGCCCACTGCCCTGACGACGGCACGGAAACAACTATCTTTCTTCCCTGCGATGGTAATGGGAATACGTTCTGCCTTCTCGTGCAGTCTCATCACGATGAACTGGCCGGGTTGTGCATATTTAACTATATGATTATTCTCGATCCAGAACTCGTAAACACCCGGTGCCAGTTTACGCTTTTCACGTATGAGGTTCATGTCTTCATTCCCCCTTTAAACTCTACGTCTATTTGGTTTCATGGCTCCGTAACAAGTTTGGTTTAGCATATTGCTTGGATAGCCCCCCTATCCCCCCTTGGATGGAACCAAGAAACGACGGAGGGTCTGCGCCAGCAGGCCCTCCGTCTATTTTGGTATGTAGAGCGAAAAGTCCCGTTCCAAGTTTTCAACCCGAGAGTCTTTCCATATGACGACCTTGGTGGGATGTTTGCTCGTCCCAACCCCGTAGACGAGGAAATACACCACCCCAGGCTTTCCAAGGACTATCGAGCAGTCGCGTGGGACTTTTATGGAATACTGAGTCTGTATGGATGGTTCTTTGAAGTAGTAGAACTTGTAGGGTGCCAAACCTGGTTTCAGCTCCCTCGAGAAATAGACTTCGTTTCCCTTCCTGAAAGTGACCCATACGTTGTCTTGTCCTATGACGAAGAGCCTTATGTACCCTGTGGTGGGATCGTCGGTCAGCTCTTCGATGATTCGTTCAAGATCAACGGACAAATTCGACAGATAATTCGCAGAGGTTATGATTCTCTCTATACCCGTACCTGCCTTGAGCAGTTCCTCGAGCTTGGAAACGCGGTTCGATAGAGTGTCTATCTTCTGCGATAGAGCCAAGAGATTCCTTTCGCTCTGCTTCTTCTGGCTGAGATAGTAGAAGAAAGAAACGATGGACAGTGCGAAGCCACTGATGAAAATGCTGATCAGCAAAAACACCAGAAAGCTTGTGAGAAAATCACCCTTTCTTTTCCCTCCAGTTCCCGTTGTGACGGGCATTTTCGGCACCTCCTCTCACACTTGAATCTCCACACCACTTTTGGCGATCGCGATACTCTTCATCACCAGACCTACGTGGATCGACAGAAACAACGTTGCCGAACCACCGTAGCTCACGAATGGCAGTGGCAAACCCGTCACGGGAGCCACTCCCATGCACATGCCAGCGTTTATGAACACTTGAAGCGAAAAAGTTGCGAGCACTCCAACGCACAAGAGTCTCCAAAATTCATCCTTCGCCAACTTGACCGTTCTCACGATGCGCCAGCACAAGACGAAGTACAGAACGAGTAAGACTGAGGATCCGAGGAAACCGAACTCTTCTCCGATGACTGAAAATATGAAGTCTGTGTGGTTCTTGGGAACGAACTTCAATCTCGTCGCAGGACCTTTGAGAAAGCCTCGACCCAGTGGTCCTCCAGAACCAACCGTGTGGATAGACTGGAGCATGTTGTAGGCACTCCCCTGCGCGTACCTGCCAGGGTTGAAAAACGATAAGATCCTGTCCTTCTGATAGTCCTTCAATCCGAAGAGGAAGAGGAGCACCGCCATGGCGAGTGTCACGACAACGATCTTGAGCAACCTTTTACTCTTCACTTGACTCGCGAGGGCCATAGAGAACCATATGCCGGCCATGAGCAGCGCGGTTCCCAAGTCCGGCTCTATGGCAACGAGACCCACACAGATCATGGTCAGGAAGAAAGAAGTATAGAAATTCTTTCTGTTCGGTTCGGCGAGCAAGGTAGCGTTCAACACCAAAAGGGCGAGCCTTGCGAATTCTGAAGGTTGAAAATAGCCAAAGCCGAGATTGAACCAACGACGTGCCCCACCGGAGACCGTGCCGTAGAAGAGGACAAGAATGAGGAAGAAGAGCGAGACAAAGTAGAGTGCTTTACCAGCTATCTTCAAGTATCGCTCGCGAACGATGAGCATGGAGAACATGGCACCGATGCCGAGGACATCCCATACTATTTGTTTGCGAACGAAGCTCAAGCCAAGATCCCTCGTGGCGCTGTAAAGAGCCAGAAGGCCGATGATCATCAAACAGACCACCGTGATGGGAAGAATTAACTCAAACCGCTTGTTTTCCCAAGGCATTCTTCAACCTCTCTCTCATCTTACAGAAGCTGCACACTTCCTCCGTCGTTGGATAACCGCAAACGATACACTCGCGCAACTGCACTGGTTCTTTTTCCTTGAAGAATTCCTGCGCACCCGCATAGAATCTGAGCTTGGTCCCAGGCTGCACCACCTCTATCTCGTTCAGAACTCTCTTGTACAACAGCGAGCTCGCGTTCTTCGAGAAAGGACATTTCTCTTCGGAGAACGGTAAGTTGTTGATCAGTGCATAGGCGTAGGTTTCCTTCTCTGTGAGCAACACCAACGGCTTGATCTTCTTCACGAACTTCTCGTGGGTCTTTGGGAGCGTCGGTGATTGTCTCGCCAAATAACCCGTCTGCCAGTTCAAAAGGTTCCCAAGCAAGAACGAAACTTCGTCGTCCAGGTTGTGGCCGGTCGCTAAAACATCGTAACCGTTCTCAACTGCGAACTTGTTCATCAAATACCTTCTCACGCTACCGCACACCGAGCATGTGGGCCTTCTCAGAATTTTCGCGATCTTTGGTATGTCCAGTCCCATCAGATCTTCGTGAGCATCGTAGACGATGAAATTGCTGCCAATGCTCTTTGCCATTTGGTCCAGTTGCTCGAGCTTGGGCGTGCCCATACCAGTGCCGAGGAAGAGTGCGTCGCAGTTGTAGTTGAGCTTCGCCAAAGCATGCCACAGTGAGACACTGTCCTTACCGCCCGAAACGGCGACGAGCACTTTCTGGCCCTCTTCTATCATGGAGTACGTCTTTATCGCTTTTTGGACTCTTCCCAAGAAATATTCGTTGAAGTGTTCTTCGCAGTAAGCGACGTTGTGTTGCGGTAAGTGAATGACGGCGGTCTGCGAACATTTCCTGCACTTCATCCCTTCTCCTCCTTCCACACAACAGGATTTTACAATAGGTGTTCCTCTGCATGCACGTACAATTGTGAATTATTTCACATAAGTGTCTCGCAAGCTTTCCAATGGCGTCACTTTCGGTTCGCAAAAGGGCCTTAGAATAAATCGTGAAAAATATAACGATAAAAATTTCACGATTTGGGGTGATGGGATGTTGGTGAAAGTGTGCATGGGTAGTTCCTGTCATTTGAAAGGTTCCTACACCATCGTAGAAGAGCTTCAAAAGTTGAAGCAGAAAGGATTCGACCTCGACATCTTTGGTTCTCTCTGCTTCGGTAGATGCGCTGAGGGTGTTTGTGTCGAGATCGATGGCCAACTGCACACGAACGTCACCCCTGAAAAGCTCGAGCAACTTTTGGGAGTGAAAGCATGTCGCTGATCGTTTCGAGTGAGGCAGAATGTCTGTATTGCTACAAATGTTTGAGAAACTGCCCGGTGAAAGCCATATCTTTCTCCGCTGGCAAGACTTGGGTGATAGAAGAAGAGTGCGTTCACTGTGGTAAGTGTATTTCAATCTGTCCACAGAAGGCGAAGAAGTATACCAAGAACATCGAAGATTTCAAAAGAGTGCGCGAAAATCCTTTCCTCGTTTCGATCGCTCCATCCTTCTTTGCTCATTACGATGAACCGTACCGCGTTATCTCGCTGCTGAAATCCTGGGGAGCGAAGATCGTTCAAGAGACCGCTGTAGGTGCAGAGCTGGTTTCCAAGGAATACTCTCGACTTTTTCAACGACAAAACACGATCGTCAGCACCGCATGTCCTGTGGTCGTTGAGCTGGCCGAAAAACATTATCC
>JAPYWY010000118.1 GCA_028276125.1 Pseudothermotoga sp. | reverse complement strand
TCTTCGGTCTCGATGGGCGCATCGTAACACTCATCGCCGTAGGAAAATGGGGAAGGTTCGAACAGCTGAACGAGAAACACCTCGAGTTGGAAAAAAGTCCAAGGAACAGGGTGGAACTTTCACAGGTGATCCGACTGATTTGAAGGTTCGAAAAAGCTGTAATATATTCTTGAAAAAGCTGTCCAGGAGGGTATTTTAGATGGTGAAACAGCCGTTGATGCGTAGAGTCATTTTTTCGCTCTTACCGATTTTGGCCTTTGCCATTCTCAACTTTGGCTGGAAAGTTCTTCTCAACGTTTTGGTTTCGAACGCAGTCTGTTTCACAACAGAATGGATTTTTGAGAAGTACAAGAAGAAGAAACCAACCGAGTCCATATTCGTGACGGGAACAATCTTGGGTTTGATACTACCACCGTCGATACCCCTTTGGGTCGTAGTCGTTGCAGGTTTCTTTGGAACATTCTTTGCCAAAGAGGTGTTTGGTGGATTCGGAAGGAACGTGTTCAATCCTGCAATGGTTGGAAGGGCTTTCGTCTTCGTTAGCTTTCCAAGTTTTATGACCGCGAACTGGAACTTGGGTGTCTTTCCAAACGGTTGGCGTTTCTGGCTTTCTCCTCAACTGATGAGTGGTGCTACGCCCCTGAGAGCAGCGAAATTGGAAATGCCAGTTATGGTCCAAGATTACTTCAAGATCTTTTGGGGTGACATACCAGGTTCCGCGGGCGAGACCGCAAAATGGTTGATAATAATCGCCGCGGTTTATCTGATTCTAACCAAAACTGCTTCTTTCAGAATAATCATCTCAACCTTGGTGGGTGCCTTTCTCACCGCCGGGTTCTTTCAGATTTTCGGGATCTCGAGCCTCGGCACCATTCAGAACCTTATCTCTGGCGGTTTGCTCTTCGCAGCCGTTTTCATGGCAACGGATCCTGTGAGTGCGCCAAGAAATGAGAGCGCCAAATGGTTGTACGGTTTGCTCATAGGTTCGCTGACGATAATTCTCAGAACTTTCTCCGCCTTCGTTGAAAGTGCTATGTTCTCAGTTTTGATCGCAAACATGTTCGCACCGCTCTTGGACCTCTTGACCCAGAAGAAGGTGGTGGCAAAATGAAGAAAGAATCGGCTGCTTACACCATCTTGTTCATGGTCGTGCTCTCGTTGGTTCTTTCAAGCGTCCTCGGTTTTGTGAGCTCGTTCACCAAAGAACGAATTGAAGTGAATCTCACCGCGATCCGTGCGAAAGCGATTTTGGAAGCCGTTGGAATAAATGTTCACGAAATGGACTTGAGAGAGATAGAGAAAACTTTCAGGGAGAAGATACAGATCGACGAATTCGACGGTAGAAAGGTCTACCTGGCGAGCGTGGATGGTCGTCGAGTTTACGCTTTTGAGTACACCGGGGCAGGTCTTTGGGGATTAGTTTCGGCCGTGATCGCGCTCGACGAATCTTTCGAGAGACTGGCTGGAATTTCCTTCGTAAGACATTCTGAAACACCTGGACTGGGTGGAAGGATAGACGAAAACTGGTTCAAGAGGCAGTTTCGCGGGGAAAAATTGTCCTCTTCCTATCCTTACCTGATGTTCGCCACCAACATCGCCAAACCTGGTAACTACGATCCGAACGATTCAACGGTGGATGCCATCACCGGCGCAACTGGAACTTCGAAGGCCATCGAAAAGTTGGTGAACGAGGCAATAAAGCAGTGGAAACCGATTCTGATGGAACGCTACAGAAGGTGAGAGAATGAACGAGAAGGCTGGCAACGTATTCAGAAGAACGATTTTCTTTGAAAACCCTGTGATCATCCAAATACTCGGCATATGCTCGACCTTGGCGGTGACGAACAAACTCTTGAACACTTTGATCATGTGCATCGGCTTGACGTTGACCACGGCTTTGTCCTCTTTGAGTGTCTCTCTGATGCGAAAAGCGATACCACGAAAGGTTCGTATGATAGTCGAGGTTTTCGTCATAGCCTTTTACGTGATCATCTTCGATCTTTTCTTGAAGGCTTACTTACCAGAGATATCCGTGGCCCTCGGGCCGTACGTGGGTTTGATCATCACCAACTGCATAGTCATGGGTAGAACGGAAGCTTACGCACTCGCCAACTCACCAACGATATCCTTCCTCGATGGACTGGGATCTGGACTTGGTTACTCTCTGATACTCTTGATCGTCGCAACCATCAGAGAAATCCTCGGCTTTGGTTCTCTGTTCGGTTTCAGGATCTTTGGGGAAAACTTCGTGAACTGGACCATAATGGTGATGCCGGCGAGTGCCTTCTTCGTCTTGGCGGTCATTCTTTGGATCTTCAAGGCCATGATGATTAAGAAGAGGTGAGGTCCATGGGTGAGATCAGCCCGTTCGTTCTTTTCTTAGGTTCGATTTTCACCGGCAACATGGTCTTGTCCTACTTTCTGGGAATGTGTTCTTTCATATCGGTCTCGAAGGAGATCAAGACCGCGAACGGTTTGGGAATGGCGGTGATTTTCGTCATGACCGTGACCACGGCGATAAACCACGTGGTGTACCACAACCTCTTGGTACCGTTCGGCTTGGAGTATCTCACGTACATAGTTTTCATAATCGTCATAGCTGCGTTCGTTCAAGTGCTCGAAATGATCATAGACAGATTTTCACCAACGCTCTACATGAACCTTGGAATCTTCTTGCCTTTGATCACTGTGAACTGCGCGATTTTGGGGATCGCTCTGTTCATGGTCGTCAGAAACTATGGACTCATTCAATCCATCTTCTTCGGTCTCGGTTCAGGTGTGGGTTGGTGGCTTGCGATCGTTGCCCTAGCGGCCATAAGGATGAGGATAAGGGAACAGGACATACCGGTGCCTTTGAGGGGAGCTGGGATAACGTTGATCATCATAGGAATCATGGCTCTGGCGTTCATAGGATTCTCCGGTGTGTTCAAACTTCAGTGAGGTGATGGGATTGCTCGCAACGATACTCGTTCTATCGGGGATATCGGTCTCTTTGGCCGGTTTGGTCGTGCTCGCTGACAAGTTCATAAACAACTATTCGGAAGTCGAGATAGACGTGAACGATGGGAAAAAGAAATTCAAAACGAAGGGAGGTTCTTCACTGCTCAGCTCACTCGCCGAAGGCAAGATATTCGTCCCATCCGCGTGCGGAGGCAAGGGAAGTTGTGGCTTGTGCAAAGTGAAGGTCTTGAGCGATGTTGGTCCCATTCTACCCACCGAAGCACCGTATCTATCGAAAGATGAGATCGCTCAGAACGTTAGACTTTCCTGCCAGATCAAGGTGAAGAAGTCTTTGAAGGTGTGGTTGCCGGAACATCTTTTCGCCATAAGCGAATATCGATCGAAAGTCGAGAAGATCGTCGATCTGACCTACGATATAAAGGAGATAACTCTCAGGTTGATCGATCCCCCAACCATAGAATTCAAGGCGGGTCAGTACATCCAGCTCATCATACCTCCTTACGGTGATGTCAAAGAACCAGTCATGAGGGCCTATTCGATGTCTTCTCAACCATCGATGAAGGATAGGATAGAGTTGATCATAAGAAAAGTTCCAGGTGGCTTGGCTACGACCTATATCCACGAACACCTCAAGGTTGGCGAAGAGCTGAGATTCATAGGTCCGTTCGGCGAGTTCTACCTGAGAGAATCCAACTCCAAGATCATCGCCATAGCAGGTGGTTCGGGAATGGCACCAATAAGATCCATCATACTCGATATGTACGAAAAGAAAATAGAGAGGGAAACTTATTTCTTCTTCGGTGCGAGGTCGAAGAGAGATCTCTTCTATGTCGATTTCTTCAAAAATTTGGAGAAACTTTATCCGAGCTTTCATTTCATACCTGCTCTGTCAGAACCTAAGCCCGAAGACAACTGGGACGGAGAGGTTGGCCTCATCACACAGGTTGTCGAGAAATACCTCGACAGGTTCTCTCCGGATCAAGTCGAAGCTTATCTTTGTGGAAGCCCTGGCATGATAAACGCCTCGATAGAGGTTCTCAAAAAATTCGGTCTCAAAGAGGAAAAGATCTTCTACGACAAATTCGCGTGAGGGGGGAGCGCTGTGAAACAAACCCCTGATTTGGAAAAAGTGCAAGAGAGAATGAAACCTGGTGTGATAAGCAGTTACGGTTTTCTGGGGACGGACGATCGAAAGCTCGTCGATATACTCGACGAAGACGACAAAAAGGTGACCGCACTTGGACTCACGCACGAAAAGATAGCCGACAGATTGCAATATTTCTATGAAAAAGCCAAACACGCCACTGGAAGTTGGATAACTGTTGACGAACACTTCGCCGTGTACGTGGATGATGTGAGAGGCTACATGCCGTGCCCGTTCGGTGATCCTGGGTTGTATCCAAAGAACTACGTGATCGTCGAAAACAAGAAGATCAACGAAAGATTGATCTTCTCTTGTCTCTCGATCCACTTGATAAGAGAACACGGCTTTTACCAAGGCAGAGGTTCACCTTTCAGGATCGATCCAGAAGCCGCCAAGAGGATTTTGGAGATGTGAGCTGTTTTGTTACATTCGTCTCACCGCAAGCAATCAAGAATAAGAAACTGTCACAGCTGTCAAGCTCGTATAAAAAAAGAGGAGCCTTCGCTCCTCTTTATTGTTTTTTGACCAACTCTTTGGCGACTTCCAGCTTCAGTTCACCGCCTCTGTAATCCACGCGGACAGTTTGACCTTCCTTCACCTCGCCCGCGATGATCAACTTCGCGAGCGGTGTTTCGATCTCTCTTTCGATGAGCCTTCTCAGTGGTCTTGCACCGAAGATCGGATCGTGTCCCCTCTCCGCGAGGTACTCTTTGGCCTGTTCGGTTATGACGAGTTCGATCTTCTTGTCCTTCAACCTCGAACCGAGCTTCTTGATCATTATTTCGACGATCTGCTTCATGTGCTCTTTCGTCAAAGGCTTGAACACGATCACGTGGTCCAACCTGTTTATGAACTCCGGCCTGAAGTAGCGTTTCAATTCCTCGCGCACACGTTCTTCAAGTTCTTCGAACCTCTTACCCTGCCTGACGTATTCGAGAATCAAATCGCTCGCGATGTTGCTCGTCATGATGATTATGGTGTTTCTGAAATCGACCACGTTTCCTTTCGAATCTGTCAATCTTCCATCGTCCATGATCTGTAAAAGGACGTTGAACACATCCAGATGCGCCTTCTCAATCTCGTCCATCAAGATCACAGAGTAAGGTCTTCTGCGCACCGCCTCGGTGAGTTGACCTCCCTCTTCGTAGCCGACGTATCCCGGTGGTGCTCCTATGAGTCTTGAAACGCTGTGTTTCTCCATGTACTCGGTCATGTCGATCCTGATCAACGCGCTCTCAGTCCCAAACAGCACCTCTGCCAAGGTCTTGGCGAGCTCGGTCTTGCCCACACCCGTCGGCCCCAGGAACAAGAAAGTTCCGACTGGCCTGTTGGGGTCCTTGATCCCCGCTCTGGCCTTCCTTATGGCATCTGCGACGACGCTGACGGCTTCCTCTTGGTCGACCAGCCTCTCGTGGATGATCTCTTCCAGCTTGAGCAACCTCTCTTTCTCGGACTCCAGCATCTTTGACACGGGAACCCCCGTCCAGGATTCCACGATCTCAGCAATCTTCTCGGCGGTGACGGTGGGTTTGCCACTCGTCAAAGAATCATGTTCACTCT
>JAPYWY010000117.1 GCA_028276125.1 Pseudothermotoga sp. | reverse complement strand
TTCCTCACGCCCATCACCTTGCCAATAATATAGCAGAAACATCAAACGATCTCTTCGATCAATCGTTTCGAAACCTCACACTCCTTCAGTGTTGTTAAGATTCGCTCACCTTCTTTGCCCTCCCTCACGTACAAGAGCGATGCGACGGCGTAACCCCAGCCTATGATCTTGCTGATCAAAGAATTCTGTGAGCTGATCGGGCCGAAAGTCTTAGGCACAAGCAGATTCGCTGTTGCCAACTGTCCAAGATCCCATAGCAGTGCGGCGATGTTCAGCTGTCTCTTCGTGTTGAATATCGTTATGGCGCTCAGCCAATCACCTGAAAAATCCAACACACCGTAGATCTTCTCATCTTCCCTCATACACAGCAACTCTTCGTCCGAAAAATTTTCCTTGTTCACCCAGACTATATCCAAAGCCCTCTTGTTCTCGCGAAGGACCATGATCGGATAAAAGTTTCGGCTCAACAATCTTTCTCCTTCGAGCAGTTCCACGAAGACGTTCTGAGCGTTAGGTTCGAGTTGTGCCTTCACGTCTGTGATTTTCTCCACAGACCAAGGTTTTGTTTCCACTCGAGTCTGTTTCAAGATATTTCTTTCAGTTCTCACCACGAGAGTCGCTTCGAACTTTTTTGAAGTGTTGTTCGCTAAGTACACTTCTGCCTCATACATTTGTTCTTCGAGCAGTAACGATCTGTGGTTGGGTATGATGCAAACGATTGGTTGGTTTATGGTTTTCATCAGATGGTGGAAGGATTTGGGCGATCTGTTGTAGTCCAAAAGACCGTTGGCTTCCCACGCTATGTCGGAAAACTCTGTGATGACGTATCCACTGATCGAAGGATAAAGACGTATCACTTCCGCTTGGTACTTCAATCCCAAGAATTGATGGATCTGCGCTTGGTAGATGAGATCGTCGATGTTGTGAAACTCAACCATTTTCTCGATCGCCCTCACAGGTTCAGAGCCTTCAAAACTGTTGCCCATAACACTGATGGGGAATTTCGACCATTCTCCAAGCCAAGCCTTTGGATCGGAAAGGCCCCACACTCCAAACTCTGAGACGATCTTTGGGAGCTTGCGATTCGGTGGTTCAAAGAAGGTCTTGTATTCACCCGTTGCGAAGTCTTGGATGCGTTTCTTCCACTGCTCGTTGTGGTACGGAAAGGCGTTGTAGAAATGATAATCGTCCACGTCCGATACGACGTGGTAGTTCCAAGGACAAGCCGAATTGTCCACGTACAAACGTGTGGAATCCAGAGTCTTGGCCTTCTCGTAGAATTTTCTGATCCACTCTTTCGTTTCCTCTGTGGCGTTTTCGGTAAGGTCAACCCCCCACGTTTCGTTGATCAGACTGAGCATCACGAAGGATGGGTGATTCGCATATCGATTCAAAACGTTTTCAAGAAGTTTTTCTAAATAGTTTCTCCCTTTCTCGTCCAGTTGCCTCGCGTAAGGTAAATCCATCCAAACCAAGATTCCCAACTCGTCTGCCACTTCCAGATAGTCTTGATCTGGTATCTTCACGTGGTATCTTAGAAGATTTAGACCCATTTCCTTGGCTTTGAGCATCTCGTCAAGGAGCCTTTCGCGATCTGGGAGCGTGTAGTGCGTGTCTGCATAGAAGTTTTGATCGAGCGCGCCGAAGATGTAAACAGGTTCACCGTTCAGAAGGATCTTGTCATCTCGTGTTTCGATGTATCTGAACCCAAATCTGGTTTCGATCCTTTCGTCGTTGAATTCAACGATGAATTTGTAAAGGTAGGGATGTGAGAAGTCCCAAGTCAAGGCATTCTCGAGCTGTAGTGTGAATCTGCTCTGTTTGATCTTTTCCCGCAGAACTTCCTTTCCAAAAGGATCTAAGAGGAACACTTCGAACTCGTGGCACGTTCCATCCGAGAAGCGTACCTCACAATCTACGCTCTTGAGGTCCTTTCTGGGAAAGGCCTTCACTGAGTCGACATGAACTTCATCGACGATCCAGAGCTCGACCTGCTGAATGATTCCACAGGCGTTCCCGTACCAATCTTGTTTGCCTGCGACAACGTCGGATCTCTCTGAAAGATCCACGTCTGAAACCAAGACCTTCACCACGTCGTTCCCGTTGAATTTCAGTTGTCTTGTGATGTCCACCTTGAAGTCGTCGTAGCCACCCTCATGCTGAAAAACTTCAGAGTCATTCACGAAAATTCTTGCGATGTAATCTACACCATGAAAGTGAAGAAGTATCCTTTTTTTCTCGTAACCTCTCAGATCCAGCTTCTTTTCGTAAAGCAGATGCTGGACTCGGTCCTTCACGTTTTCCCAGAGCACTTCGTGAGGTAACTTCACCTCAACGAAGTGAACTCCATCCAACGAAAAGCGCCAACCTTCGTTCAGTTTCAGCCTCAAAGCGATCACCCCTCACCTGAGACTCAGTACCACTCCGCGCGTCAAGTATCTCTGCAAGAATATGTAAACTGCTATCACGGGCAAGGATGCCAAAACGTTCGCTGCCATTATGGGTCCGTAGCGTATGTTCACATCGGATGCAGCCAGCGCCACCAATCCCACTGGCAGGGTGTACATCTTATCTGAAGTCATCACTATCAAAGGCCAGAAGAAGTCGTTCCAGATCCAGGTGAAGTGAAGGACGGTCACCGTCACCACTGCGGGAAGCGACATGGGCAGAATCACCTTCAGCATCACATCCAGTTCACTGGCTCCATCCAGACGAGCGGCCTCTTCATAATCCAAAGGTATGGCCTTCATGAACTGAGAGAGTATGAACACGGCCATGGAAGAAGGCAAGGCGGGGATTATGATTCCCAAGAGGTTGTTCACGAGTCCAAACTTTCTGACCAACAGATACAGAGGTATCGCGATGGCCTGAGTGGGTATCATGAAGCCTGTGAGCGAGAGGAGATAGAGAATTTTCCTTCCGGGAAATTCCATACGACTCACGGCGTAAGCGGCTGGGATGCAGACCAAAAGTATTCCGACCGTGGCTCCCGTGGCTGAGATCAAGCTGTTCACGAACCAAGTCCCCAACTTCGCCCTCTGCAGGATTATCTTGTAGTTTTCCACGAACCATTTGCTTGGTATCCACTTGCTGGCCAATATGTCTTTTTCGCTTTGAAAAGAAGCGAGAGTCATCCATATGAGTGGAATCAGGTAAACCAAAGCCAATGCAAGTGCGAATGCGGTCAAAAGATACCTTTTGAACTTCATTCAGACCAGCTCCTCTTTCGCAGAGGCTATCATGAGACGCAGTTGTAGATATGCGAATACCAACATGACCAGAAACAACACGAACGCCATGGCTTGAGCGTAACCCATGCGAAAGTATCTGAAACCTTGCTCGTAAATGTATTGCATGAGGGTTCTGGTTCTACCCGCAGGGCCTCCGGCGGTCATTATGTACACTTGGCCGAAAATCTGCAGAGACGCTATGATCTGCGTGACCAAGACCAGCACGTGTACCCTTTTGAGCAGAGGGATCGTTATGAAGAACATCTTTTGAAAGCCGTTCGCTCCATCCAACTCAGCAGCTTCATAGTAGGAGGCGGGAATCTGCTGAAGGCCGGCAAGGTACAGAACTATACAGAAACCGATCGTCCACCACACGGTAGTTATCACGATCGCAGGCATCGCCCAAAATGGATCAGTGAGCCAGCTTATCGGTTTCAAGCCAAAGAACTTCATCACCTTTCCGATCATTCCAAAGTATGGGTTGTACAACATGGTCCACGTTAGACAGACCACCGATATGGTCAAGGTGTAGGGCAGATAGAAGCCGCTTCTGAGAAAATCTTTAAATCTAATTTTGGAATTTATCAAGAGAGCTATTAGGAACGAAAGAACAACGATGGGGGGCACAGTCAGTATAACGAAATAGACTGTATGCCAAAGCGAAGCCCAAAAGACCTTGTCGGACATCATCCTGGTGAAATTTCCAAGGCCTATGTACTTCGGTGTACCAAAAATGTCCCACTTGTAGAAGATCATCCTGATCGAGTTGACGAATGGAATCAACCTGAAGATGAGTAACAGAACAAGAAAAGGTGCGAAGAACAAATAAGCCAGCAACGTGTGCTTTTTCTTTCTGTAGACTGCCATGCGGTCTCACCTCACCACGAGTCAGTTGAGAAAAGGGAGGGAGGATAGCCTCCCTCCCTCGAGTGAGCCGACGAATGCTCAATCTTCAAGGACTTGCTTGGCAAAGTTCACCAATTCCTTGGCTGCCGCGTCGGGCGTCATCTTTCCAAGGATCACCGCTTCACCTATCTCCCACATCTTTATTCTAACCTCGAGCCATCCTTTCACACTGGGAGCTGGAACAACGAACTCCGCAACGTGTGCGTAATCTTTTCTCATCGGCAATCCCAGGAACGCCTCAGAGTTCAAAACGCTCTTCAAGACTGGCAAGTGCCCTGCCTTAGCCCACTCTGCGGCGTTCTTTGCGAACCACTCTATGAACTTCGCTGCAGCAGCGATCTTCGCAGGATCGTCCTTCGGTTTCTTCGGTATCACCCAGGTGTGGCTGTCCCCCCACGTGTAAGGTTTGCTTCCAGCTATTGCAGGTAAGTTTGTCACACCAAACTGCAAACCTTCGAGAGTTGGGTACACCGCCATCACCCAGACACCGTTGAAGTGGAATGGTGACTGGTTGTTCTGGAAGAGGGATTCGGCGGTGTCGTAGGTCATGGGCTTCATGACACCACTTGTGTAAAGGTTGCTCATGAACTCGTAAGTTTTCTTGACTTTTTCCAAATCGAATTTCAGAGTCTTCGTCTTCTCATCGTAAATTTGTCCACCAAGTTGCGTGTAGTAAGCTATGAAGAGCCTTTCTCCCATCATCGCGCCGATCTCGCTGGAGATTCCAACTTCGAGCCCAAGTTTTTCCTTCGCCTGCTTCGCGTAGCTCAACAGTTCGTCCCAAGTCTTGGGCACGAGCACCTCACCTTTGGCATCCACCAGACCAGCCTCTTTCAAAAGTTTCTTGTTGTAGTAGAGCACCAACGGGTGTGTGTCGAATGGTACCGCGTAGAGTTTGCCGTCGTAGCGAGCTTTTGCCGCGATTTCGGGAACGTAATCTTGAAGCGTTTCTTTCGAAATGTACTTGTCGAGCGCAGTGAGAGCACCCCTTGAGGCAAAGTCCGGCAGCAATGCAAGGTGCATGACGGACACGTCGGGTGGATCCCCAGCAGCAATTGCAGTGGTCAACTTGTTGTAGAGTTGGCCCCACTCAACGATCTGTTCGATCACTTCGATGTCTGGGTTCTCAGCGTTGAATCTCTTGATCAGTTCAGTCACCAAGAAACCTTCGCCACCGCTGAAGAACGTCCAGACGGTTATCGTCGTTTTTGCCAGGGCGAGGAGTCCAAAGGCGAGCAGCAGCGTGACCACCAGTAACCTTTTCATAAAGGCACCTCCTTGATGGATGAAGTGTGGAACCTAAGGTTCCACTATAACGATACCATGAACGTTCACATAAAACAAGGGTTAGAAGACCGAGCAAAATAGACAAACAAAGAGCATGGCAACGATAATGTGAAAATCTTTGCCGTTCGAGTGAGAAAAAGGAAAACTTCACGGTAAAACCATGATTTTTCACCGCTCAAGGCGGCGTGCCTGGATTTAGAAACAAATCGTGAAAAATCGCAAAAGCTTGCTTCCTAAAGCGCGATCGGCTCTCGATCAAGAGCCTGTTGGATTAGTAG
>JAPYWY010000220.1 GCA_028276125.1 Pseudothermotoga sp. | reverse complement strand
TTCACGGGCTCGCCGTCTTCGGCTTCCTTCACACGCACCTTGGAAACGGAGTTCAACCTCATGGCCAAAGACTTGGTGAACAAGGGAGGCATGTGCTGTATCAAAAACACCGGTGCTGGGAAATCTTCGGGCAGGGCAGGTATTATCACGTCGAGTGATCTTGGCCCACCCGTCGAAGCACCTATGACCACTGCCTTGTTGCCCAGGAGGGTCTTCTTGATCGTTGTTATTGTAGGTTTGGCGATCTGTTTGGTGAGCACGCTCTTTGGATCGACGAGCATCGCGTTCCTGATCTTAGCGATGAGCGTGTCTGCCACTTCTCTGAAGGTGAGGGAGGTTGAACCGGAAGGTTTCGTGAGAAAGTCCACGGCGCCCAACGTGAGTGCAGTTATCGTGATGTCGGCACCTTCTTCCGTCAAACTGCTGACCATGATGACTCTCACAGGGTGCTTCTGCACGATTCTCTTCAGCACTTCGATACCGTTCATCTTTGGCATTTCCACGTCCAACGTGACGACGTCAGGTTTCTTTTCCTCTATCACCTGCAGCGCTTCGAGCCCATCCTTCGCTACTCCGACCACCTGCATGTCTGGTTGTGATTCGATGATATCCTTCAAAACCATCCTCATGAACGCCGAATCATCCACGACGACGACCCTTATCTTCTGTTGCGCCATGAACTCACGAACCTCCACAGCAACGAGATCGTTGGAAAGAACAGGACGAAAATCAGCGCGATCAGTTTACCCACGGACTGATCCCAACCGAACAGGGCTTTACCCAGGACGATCACGCCGACGACCACCGCAAAAAGAGAATACCACAAAACTATGCCCGCTGCCACGTCTTTCACGAACTTCACTAGCGGATGTGGCTTGGTGTCGTACAAATCCATGATGGACTCGACGAGCGTGTTGAGCAACTCCATGCCGATCACAGAGAAGACCGCGAAGATGAGCCAAAGCAATTCGTTCGCTGTCAGTTCGAGAACGTGGGACATCACCAACACAACAGAGCCGATGACGAAATGCACCTTCAAGTTCCTTTCTTTCCAGATCGCTTCGCTGAAGCCTCGTATCGCGTTAACGAACGAAGACAAGGTTTCACTCAAAGCCAAGCGTTCTAACCTTCTGCTCTGATCTGATCCTGTACTCCTTCGTGACAGATTCGTATCCATATTCGATCGCCTCGATGTTCATTTTCACATACCTTTCTGAAACAATTTCTTCAACAGCCTTGCGCAACGATTCTATGCTTACCAACCGGGTCGCTTTGACCAACGCACCCAGGCCTATCATGTTTGAAACGATCGGGGTTTTGAACTTATCTATGGCCATCCTCTCCAGCGGTAATGCGATCACCTTTTTCGTCAGTGTCAAGAGTTTCTGCGGCACGTTCTGCAGGTACGTGTAATCGAGGAGCACGACACCGTTGACCCTGAGCAACTTGTAATAAGCTTTGACAACATCAGGATGCATCAAGTACATCACGTCGAACTGTGTTGCCTCCGGAAAATCGATCCAGCCATCGTCTATGAGCACATCGCAGTGGCTTATACCTCCACGCACCTGCGCACCGTAGAGTTGTGTTTGAACAACGTACTTGCCGTCGAAAACGGCGGCCTGTGCGAGTATCCTGCCAGCCAAGACACTCCCTTGTCCACCACTTCCCGCCACTCTGACTGCGATAGGTTCCGACAGCGCCATGGTTTCACTCCTTTCTCGAGATCGTCTCCACGAGCTTCTCGTACCTGTCGTGGAAGGTCGGTTTATCCTCCACATGGAATTCTCCAATGACTATCTTGTCCTTCAGTTCCTCCGCACTCATGTTTTTGGCTCTCTCCAGCGTGACAGAGTTCTTCTTGAAGTACTCGATCATCTGTGGCGCATCGCCTATCTTGTTGTAGCGACCGTAATACGTATGGCAATTCGTCACTGCTTCGACAACGGCTGTACCACGATGACTCAACGCACGCTTTATGTACTGCACCAACAGTGGATAGTGGTAAACCGTTGCCCTCGCGACATAGGTCGCACCTGCGGCTATGGCCATCTTCACCGTGTCGAATGGTGGTTCCGTATTGCCGAAAGGAGCGGTGGATGCAATCTTTTCGACCGGAGTTGTGGGTGAAACCTGCCCACCGGTCATACCGTATATCATGTTGTTGAAAACGATGATCGTCAGATCGATGTTCCTCCTGCAGGCATGAATGAAGTGATTGCCTCCTATGGCGAGGATGTCCCCATCTCCGCCCAGGACGACGACGTGAAAATCGGGTCTCGCCAGCTTCACACCTGTCGCAAACGCAACTGCCCTTCCGTGGAGCGTGTGCAACGTGTTGAAATCGATGTAGCCAGTCGCACGCGAAGAGCAACCTATTCCGGAGACCGCAGCCATCTTGTCTTTGCTGAGACCAAGTTCGTGGACCGCTTGCAGGAATGCTTTCAAAACGATACCGTTGCCGCAGCCGGGGCACCATATCGTCGGCCACCTTTCGTTCCTGAGATAATCCAAGAGGGCTTCAACTTTCAACTTCTTCACCTCCAGTTATTCTATCAACCTTGATTCTACACACGTTGAAGAAGTAGTCCGTGAGAGGATCGGGATAATCGTGTTCGTACACTACTCTGAAAATGCCCGCGTTGATGATCAATCGAGCGCAGACAGAACAAGGTTTGGTTGTCACATAGATGGTGGCGCCTTTGGTAGATATTCCAAACTTCGCTGCCTGCATCAAGGCGTTCTGTTCCGCATGCAAGCCAAAGCAGACTTCTTGGTTCCTACCAGAAGGTATTGACAGAGCATCTCTCACACAACCGATGGAGTCACAGTGCGGAAAACCCGAAGGCGGTTGATTGTAACCGGTCGCCAAGATCCTGTTTTCCCTCACTATCAATGCGCCCACTTTCCTGTGCAAGCATGTGGATCGCTCACTCACCATGCGACAGATGCGCATGAAATACACGTCCCACGGCATTCTGTTGTCCGCAGTTGTCGAAAGATTCAAATTCTCGAGGTACTCCTTGAGTAGGTTCGTGAGATCGGATTTCATACCAATACAATGATACACCTTCGACGAGCACGAGTAACATCAACTTGGTCTTTTCAGGTAGGTAAGTGAATAAGATAGAGATGTGCATGATAAACGTCAAGATGAGTCAAATATTCAGGACGATTGATGTGACACCGTGCGCCGAGTCTGGGTAAGCGGAGATTTCGTAAACATTTCTTAAAGATGTTCTCACATCATTCGACGGCGGACGGTCTTATAATGACTACGTAACTTGACCAAGTGTGCTTATAATACTTAACAGAACGTAGAACTGGACGAGTCGAAGATATCGGGGTGTTGTTATGAACGTGGGCGAGAAGATCAGAAGGCTGAGGATGTCCAGAGGCTTGACGCAAGAAGAACTCGCAGCACGAACAGACCTTTCAAGAAGTTTCATATCGCAGCTGGAGAGCAACAAGACATCTCTGTCACTCGACACACTCGAGAAGATACTCAGGGCGTTGGGAACGGATTTGAAAGCGTTT
>JAPYWY010000114.1 GCA_028276125.1 Pseudothermotoga sp. | reverse complement strand
GCGGGTAACGGGATCTATCCGTCGATATTCAGCAAACTCGTTGCTCTCGATCACGATTACAACGTTATTCCAGATCTTGCAGAGAGCTGGGAAGTTTCGCCCGACGGATTGACCTACACGTTCCACTTGAGAAAAGGTGTCAAGTGGCACGATGGACAACCTTTCACAGCCGCCGACGTCGTGTGGACCTTCACGCAAATCAAGAACCACCCAGAAGCACCTGCGTCCAAGCATTTCGAGAAGGTCACAGCGATCGAAGCACCAGACGATCATACCGTAATAATCAAGATGTCTGAGCCACAGGCACCTTTCATTGGATTCCTGGCCTGGTACGGCACCTTCATCATGCCGAAGCACATCTACGACATAACCAAGGACGGACAACCCGTCGACTGGTTGGACAATCCCGCCAACCAGAAACCGATCGGTACCGGACCTTTCAAATTTGTTGAATGGGTGAAGGGAGATCATGTCACACTCGTGAAGAACCCAGATTACTACATGGGCGAGCCGTACCTCGACAAGATCGTTTTCAAGATCATACCTGATCAAAACACGGCGTTCCAGGCGTTCATGGCTGGAGAAGTCGATGTGAACAATAATGTGAGCAACGCCCACATCCCCCTGTACCAAAAATCACCCGATACTGTGGCTTTGCAAAGGCCCGCTCCAAGCCGTTACTACATGGGCTTCAACGTGGCGAGGAGACCTTCGCCCTTCAACAACGTCAAGGTGAGGTTTGCAGCATCTTATGCATTGAACAGACAAGAGATATTCGACAAGGCGATAAAGTACGGTTCTGTGAGCGATGGCTTCTACACCCCGGCGATTCCCTGGGCTTACAATCCCAACACCAAGGCACCTGGGTACGATCCGAAGCTGGCGGAGAAACTCTTGGATGAGGCAGGTTATCCGAGAGGAAAGGATGGCTACAGATTCGAGGCGGTTCTCGTCTACTTCCAGGGTCAGGTCTGGGCCGACATGGCTGCCGTGATAAAGGAACAGCTGGACAAGGTCGGTATAAAGGTCAAGCTCGAAGAGTACGAGATTGCCGCGTACATCGAAAAGGTTCTGAAAGCTGGAGATTTCGATCTGACGGTTCTGAACGGCTTTCAGGGACCAGATCCAGACAACTTGAAACTGAGGGTTGGAACGGGCGGAGACATCAACGTGATGGGTTATTCGAATCCGAAGGTGGACGAACTTTTGAGCAAGGGCGCAACTATTTCGGACGTCAAAGAAAGACAGAAGTACTACTTCGAAGTTCAAGAAATACTCGCGCAAGATCTGCCGTTCTATCCCATCGGAGAAGTCGCTGTGAACTTTGTCCACAAGAAGTACGTGAAGAACATGCCGTATGAATTGGTTGGAAAAGTTAGCATAAACAACTTCGCCAAAACCTGGCTTGACAAGTGACAATCCTCCCGGGCCACCCTGCTTTTGTGGGGTGGCCCATTCCTGTAAGAGGTGAAGTTGATGGACGTTCTGTTCGCCAAATATCTGTTCAGAAGGATCCTTTCCGCCGTTCTTTTGATCGTTCTGGTCATAACTATTAATTTCTTCATAATCCATCTTGCGCCGGGTGATCCAGCAACGATCATGACGGGGCTCGAGAATCCTTCACCGCAGATCATCGAAGCTTTAAAGAGGAAATACAATTTGGACAAACCCCTCCTGGTGCAGTACTTCAAGTACATGACGAACCTTTTGAAGGGTGATCTGGGATTCTCCTATGTTTACGATCAACCTTCGTGGAAGTTGATAGGACCGAGGGTTTTTCCCACTCTGTCGATAACCGTCACCGCGAGCGTCCTCGCGTTCACCCTTGGAACCTATCTCGCCGTGCTCGCGAGCAGGTTGAGAAAGAAGTTTGGCGATCTCATCTTCTCGTTGATCTCTTACGTACTCTACGCGATGCCATCTTTTTGGTTAGGTCTCATTCTGATCTTAGTATTTGCATCGAAACTCAGGTGGTTTCCAACCTCCGGCATGTTCGACATGAGGGCATCCTACGAAGGTTTCAGAAAGGTTCTGGACTATCTTCACCATCTTTTCCTGCCAGTCTTCACACTGTTGTTGATACAGCTTCCCGTCTTCTACAGGGTCACGAGGGCCAGCATAGTTCAAAACTTGCGTGAAGACTATGTCACAGTTCTATCGGCTGTGGGTCTGCCGAACGACAAGCTTTTCAAAAAGTACGTGATGAAGAACTCGATCATTCCAGCAGTCACGATATTCGGTATCACGTTGGGCTTCTCGATCACCGGAGCTGCCCTGATCGAGATCGTCTTCGCTTGGCCCGGCATGGGAAGGCTATTGCTGGATGCGGTGTTCAGAAGGGATTACCAGCTCTTGTTGAGCATCTACTTTTTGATGGCCGTGTTCATCAGTGTGGCCATGATCGTGACTGATATAGTGATAGCCGTCTTGGACCCAAGGGTCAGATTGCTCTGAGAGGTGGTGCCTTTGAGATTCAGAACAGACTTTGCCAAGAGATATCTCTCAAGTAGGTATGGACTGGCTGGACTAATCATGTTCCTTACAATGTTGATCATGGCACTCTTCGCACCCGTGATAGCACCCTACAAACCGACCGACATATCCCACGACATGCTCAGTCCACCGAGCAAGGTACATCCGTTCGGAACGGATCACCTTGGTCGAGACGTGTTCTCGCGCGTTGTTCACGGTGCGAGGGTATCACTGACGGTGGGGTTCGTGGCCGCAGGCCTCTCAGCACTCATAGGCATCGTCATAGGTGCGCTGTCTGGATACATCGGAGGCGTTTTCGACGAAGTGATAAGCAAGATCATCGATTCTTTCCTGATGTTCCCCGTGTTCTTCCTGATCTTAATCATAGTGGCTGTTTTTGGTCGGAACTTAGTCTACATAATGCTCGTGATAGGCTTGACCACCTGGCCGTCGAACGCGAGGATAATGAGGGCTCAAACGATGAGCATAAAGGAGAAAGCCTTCGTCAAGATCGCAAGGGCCAACGGTGAGAGCCCAACGAGGATCATATTCACACACATCATTCCCAACGGCATGTACCCCGTCGTTGCCAACAGTGCGATGCAGATAGGTGGAGCGATACTCACCGAGGCTGCGCTGAGCTTCCTCGGTTTGGGTGATCCGAGTGTCGTGAGCTGGGGCAAGATGATAAACGACGCACGGAGTTACATGTCGTTCGCGTGGTGGAGCATCGTGTTCCCGGGGATCTTCACGGTGATAACCGTCGTAACCTTCTCCTTCATCGGCGATGGTTTACAGCAGGCGCTGTACCCCAAGCTCAGCGAGGTGAGAAACGAGTGAAGAACATCGTGCTGGACGTGCAAGATCTCAGTGTACACTACAGAATCAACAAGAAAGTGATACGTGCGGTCGAAGACGTGAGTTTCAAAGTCGAAGAGGGAGACTTCGTGGGCATTGTGGGAGAGTCCGGTTCAGGAAAGAGCACGCTGGCTCACACCATCATCCGTTTGCTTCCCACCAACGCGATGGTTGTCAGTGGAAGAATAGAACTTCTCGGATACGACGTTCTCTCCTTGGGCGAAGAAGATATGAGAAAGATACGTTGGAAGGAGTTCTCGATGGTCTTTCAGAAATCCCTGAACGCCTTGAGCCCGGTACACAAGGTTGGAAACCAGTTGGCCGATGCGATGAAGGCCCACAATCCCAATCTCACCGAGGAAGAGATCATCGACAGGTTGAAACAACTCCTTCGGATGGTGAATCTTCCTGAACGAGTTCTCAAGGCGTATCCACATCAACTGTCTGGGGGAATGATGCAGAGGATAATGATAGCCTTGGCTCTTCTGAACCATCCAAAGTTCATCATCTTCGACGAAGCCACGACGGCTCTCGATGTTGTGACGCAAGGACAGATCATCGAGGAGATCAAATCTCTGGTGAAGAGCCTTTCCTTGACAGGCTTGGTGATCTCGCACGATCTCGGTGTCGTGTCTGAGCTCTGCGATGAGATCGTTGTCATGTACGCCGGCAGGTTGGTCGAACACGGAACGACCGAGCAGATCCTCCAACAGCCACTCCATCCGTACACGCAAGGGTTGGTGAGATCTCTGCCGGATTTCGCACAAGAAAAGAAAAAGTTGTCCGGCATACCTGGGAATCTGCCCGATCTGTCACAGCCCGTTCATCAATGTGTCTTCGCGCCGAGATGTCCCATCGCGACCGAAGAATGTTTCAAGACAGTTCCAAGCACAGAAGAAATCGATGGGCGAAGAGTCGCTTGTTTGAAAGTGGGGGCTCGCATATGAGTCTGCTCAACGTCAAAAATCTGAAGAAGTATTACTCGGCCGGTCTGATCAAGAAGCGTTATTCAGTCAAGGCGCTCGACGGGGTTTCTTTCGACGTGGTACCCGGTGAGATCTTTGGTGTGATAGGAGAGAGTGGCTGTGGAAAGACGACCCTGGGGCTCGTCCTGAGCAGGTTAGAACGCGAAACGTCCGGAGAGATAACGTTCAAAGGCTCGAAACTGAGTGGCACGCTGAAGTTGGACCCAGAAACCAGAAGACAGATCCAGATCATCTTTCAAAATCCCTACGAATCTTTCGATCCGAGACTTCGGATCGAACAATCGCTGTTGTTACCGATGAGGATAAACCATATATGCGACAACGACGCAGAAAGAAGAGAGAAAATACTTGGATACATGAAGGATGCTGGCTTTGAACCACCCGATGCATTTCTGAACCGCTATCCCCACGAGCTCTCGGGAGGTCAGTTGCAGAGGATTTCCATAATACGTGCGATGTTGCTGAAGCCGACTTTTTTGGTGGCCGATGAATGTGTCTCTATGCTCGATCTATCGGTCAGAGCGAGCGTTGTGAATTTGTTGCTCGATCTGGTCGAGAGGGAAAGAACCACGGTCTTGTTCATCACGCACGATCTGTCACTCGCAGGACACGTGTGCGACCACATCATGGTATTGTACCTTGGAAAAATGGTGGAACTATCGACTGCGAAGCGCATCGTGGAATCCCCTCTGCATCCTTACACACGCGTCTTGATGAGCTATTCTCCCTCGATATTCAAGAAGCGCGAGAAGATCAATGTTAAGAAGTTGGGCGTTGAGACGGCGATTGGCTCAGGTTGTGTTTTTGAACCGAGATGTCCGTACAGCTTTGAAAAGTGCGTCGAGCAGATGCCACCTTTGATCGAGATTGAACCGAATCATTCAGTGGCGTGTTGGCTCTATCTGAAAACATAGGAGGTGTTCATGGTGAGTGTTCTGGAGAAAGTGATCGAGAACGTACCGAACTACACGGGGTTCATGACCGTGGAGGAGCTGAATGAGTCTTCGAAAGCGTTGGCAAAGCAGTTTCCAAACCTCGTCGAAATGAAACAGGTGGGTCGGTCTGCTTCAGGACAGCCCATCTATTGTCTCAAGATCGGGCATGGAAAGAAGAACGCTTTGCTCTATGGCTTTCCACATCCCAACGAACCTGTGGGAAGTCTCATGCTGGACTATCTGTCCTGGGAATTGGCACGGAACGAGGAGTTGAGAAAGCTTTTGGACTTCACATGGTACATAGTGAAGGTGGCGGACGTCGACGGAGCGATGCTGAACGAAGGTTGGTTCAAAACACCTTACTCTTTCAGAAAGTACGTCTACAACTACTATCGTCCCGCGGGAAACGAGCAAGTGGAGTGGTCCTTCCCCATAGAGTACAAAACCTTGAAGTACGACAAACCCTCGCCTGAGACGAGGGCTCTCATGGAAATAATCGATTCCGTCAAACCCGATTTCATCT
>JAPYWY010000113.1 GCA_028276125.1 Pseudothermotoga sp. | reverse complement strand
AGGGCGTACGATGAGAACAACAACTTGTTAGGTGAAAGCTACATCGTCGTGAACCAGTTCGGCAGGGTGGTGGACTCCGGGTTGAGCGAAGTTGTTGTTGCCCCCGGTGCGTCCATCTCCATACCGTCCTCCGGTGAGCTGAGGTTCTACGAGTCCGACAGTCCTTCCAACTTCGTCACGGCGAAGTTCGAAAGTCCACGCTACGTTACCGCGGTCGAAGTTTACGACACGCTCGGAAATCCATACTCGCTGTACATCGAGTTCACCAGGCTCGGACAGTTCCAAGGGATGAAAAACGCTTGGATCTGGAGGGTCTACACGGCGAGCGGTGAACCGATCACGTACATAGATGCGAACGGTCAAACGAGCTACAATAACACACCTTACGTGGGTGGCGTGGTTGATTTCAACGAGTCTGGCCGTCTGAGCACGTTGTACGGTATCACTTGGGACGAAGCGACGCAAACTTTCCAGGTGAGCGATTCGGAACTTCGCACGATACAGTTCGACGCTTCGCACATGGGAGACGGTACGGTGACGATCAATCTGGACCTGACTGCGCTCACGCAGTTCGCTGGAGCTAACAGTGCTACGTTCACCTATCAGAATGGAAACGCACTGGGAACGCTTCAATCGTTTGCGATCAACGAAGCAGGACAGATCATCGGGACCTTCAGCAACGGTTTAACAGACCTGCTCGGCCAAGTAGCGCTCGCCATATTCAACAACCCCGCAGGCCTGACAGAAATCGGTAACTCTCTCTACGTACCGTCTGCGAACAGTGGTCTTGCGCAGATAGGAGCTGCTGGCACTGGTGGAAGGGGGACTTTGATTCCCGGCGCACTGGAGATGTCGAACGTCGATCTGGCAGAGGAATTCACGAAGATGATCATTGCTCAGAGAGGTTTCCAAGCGAATGCGAGGGTGATAACGACCGCTGACACGATCCTTGGAGAACTCGTGGCGCTGAGAAGATAAGGTGATACTGAATGATCTGGCTGACGCGCCTCAAAGGTCAAAGGTTCGTGCTCAACGCTGAGATGATAGAGACCGTTGAAGCTTTACCGGACACGACCATAACCCTGTTCAGCGGCAAGAAGTACATCGTTCAAGAGAGCGTCGAAGAAGTCGTTCGGCGGGTGATAGAATACAAGAGACAGGCTTACCCAGTGCTCGATTTACTCAAGTACATCCCTCGTGAAGGGGAGGGATGATGCGTGGACATATCGACGGTCCTTGGTGTGCTGATGGCTTTCGGCATGATATTCTTCGGAATACTCATCGGAAAGTCTGCGCCGAGTGCGTTCTTGGATCTGCCGTCCGTCTTCATAACCATCGGTGGCGCGTTAGCTTCGACGATCGCTTCTCACCCCAAAGAGAGGAGTTTCCGCATCCTGGGTGTGATCATGTCCACATTTAAGGAACCTAAGATCGACAACATTGGACTGGTGAGGACGCTCGTATCTTTCTCAGAGAAGGCGAGAAGGGAAGGTTTGCTCTCGCTGGAAGAGAATCTGAACGAGATCGAAGATCCGTTCATGAAGAAGGCGTTGCAGTTGGTCATCGATGGCACAGATCCAGAACTGTTGAAGAGCATGATGGAAGCCGAGATGGATTTGATCGAGGAAGACCTCATGGCGAACAAGGCGATGATGGACTCGGCAGGTGCCTTCGCTCCAGCTTACGGAATGATAGGAACACTGATCGGACTCATAGGCATGTTGAGGACGTTGAACAACCCAGAGACCATAGGTCCGAACATGTCGGTGGCTCTCGTCACCACATTCTACGGTTCGATCCTTTCGAACTCAGTCTTTCTACCCATGGGTGAGAAGCTCGGAAGGAGGGCCATAAAGATCCTGAGGCAAAAGCAGATGATCCTCGAGGGAGTTTTATCCATTCAAGCTGGAGAAAACCCGAGGGTCTTGGAAGAAAAACTGAAGTCCTTCCTCACCAACGAGGAAAAGGCCGCGTACGAAGCATCCCTCGGTAGGGAGGCTGCCTGATGCCTCGAAAGAAAAAAAGTTACGAGGCACCGAAGGCCAGCTGGCTCACCACCTATGGTGACATGGTGACTTTGCTGCTCACCTTTTTCGTGCTTCTGTTCTCGATGTCCACGATAAGTCCTGGAAAGTTTCAACAGGTCGTTGTCGGTCTGAGATCTGCTCTCACCGGTTTGCCACCGAGCGTTCTCACGGGTGGAAAGAGTCTGGCGGAGGAACCGTTGATCACATCGAAACGCGGGGTGTACGAAGAACTCATGAGGATCGCCGAGGAATACAAAGGCAAGATCACCATACAGGAAAAGGACGAAGGTACAGTCATAATAATGCAGGACATGGCGTTTTTCGAACCGGCGAGCGCGAAACTCACAGTCGAGGCGAAGGAGTTGCTCGGAAGGATAGGCGCCATAGTGATCGAGCACACGATGAACGTGATCAACGTTTACGGTTATGCGGACGATCGACCCGTTCCGGCAGACTCCATATATGTTTCGAACTGGCATCTGAGCAGCGCGAGGGCTGCGAGTGTTATACAATTCTTCACAGACGAGTTGAAGCGTCGCAGATCCATCGAAAGGCTCGCCGACGTCAGGGCTGGAAGGTTCGATCCAGATTATTTCTACGATCCTCAGCGTTTTTATCCTATAGGCATGGGAGATTGGCCGATAAAGAAAGAGATAGAAGCACTCCAAAAGGAGATCGAGATCGAGAGGAATTTGGTCTTGGAACGTTTCAAGGCTGGGGAGATATCTGCGGCACAGTACACAGCTTCGCTGAACGAACTCGACAGACGCTACGAGACCCGACTGAACCAGCTGAGGAACGTCTATCGTAGGATAGACATACTCATAAAGAGAGAACGAGCGAAGTAGGTGATCTGGCATGGCAGATGAAGAGGTAAAGGAAGTCAAAGAAAAGAAGAAAGGAATTGGTGGTCTTTTGATGTCGATAATCGTACCGGCAATCGTTGCTGTGGGAGCGACCGTGGTGACCATCATGCTGCTGGGTTCGAATCTGACACAGCCGAAACAACAACAGACAACACAACCTGCGCCCACAGAGATCAAGGCGGTGATCATTCAACCTGGTACATACACCACGTTCATGCTGAAAGGCGGAAAAGAAGTTGCCATCATAGAATCTTTGACAGTCACAACTGCGAGTGATGCATGCCGTGCAGCGATCGGCGAACGAAGGGACATGATAATGGACGGTCTCATGCTCATATTCCTGAGCAAGGAGAGGTCCGAACTGAACACGGCCGCAGGAATAGAACTGCTCAAAAAGCAGATACGCGCGATGGTGAACGAGGTGACTGGCTTTACGGGTGAAAGGGAAAGGCTCGGGGTCATAGGGGTATATCTGTACATAAAGGCTATCAGCTCCGTCGAATGAGGGGTGATGGAGCTTGTCCGACGTGCTCAGTCAGGATGAAATAGATAAGCTGTTGCAAGCGTTGAAATCTGGCGAGTTGTCGGCTGAAGAGATCAAGCGAGAAGAAAAAAAGGTAAAGCTGTACGATTTCAAGAGGCCGAGCAAGTTTTCGAAAGAACACGTGCGCGTGTTCGACATGATACATGAAAACTTCGCTCGCGCCGTCTCGACGTACCTTTCCGGTAGAGTCAGGACCTTCGTGAGCATAAACTTGGCGAGCATAGACCAGATCACTTACGAAGAGTTCATAAGGTCTCTTCCAGCACCGGCGCTCATAGTCGTCTTCTCGGCTCCCGAGTTCGTGGGAAGCGCCATTCTGGAGATGAACCTCGAGTTGTTCTACACCATCTTGGATTTGATACTCGGCGGACCCGGTGTTCCAAACATCAAGAGACCACCGTCGGAGATAGAGATAAGTATCATGAGAAAAGAACTGATGAACATCCTCGCGAATTTGTCACAATCGTGGAGTGACGTATTCGGTTTCTCACCGACGATAGAGAGCATCGAGAACAATCCACAGTTCGTTCAGATAGCGCCACCGAGCGAGATGGTATTGCTCGTATCGCTCTTCCTCACGGTTGGCAAGACGGAAGGGTTCATGAACATATGTTGGCCTTCGTCTCTGATGGAACCTTTCATGGATCGACTGAGTTCCCGCAACTGGTTCAAGGTGGTGAAAAAAGAACAGGTCTCTGAAACGATCCAGCAAGATCTGCTCAACAACCTGAACCAGATGAAGATCGTTCTGAGTGCGGTACTCGGCGAAGCTGTCCTAACGGTCAGGGAGATCTTGGAATTGGAAGTGGGAGACGTGATCAGATTGAAGTCCCACAAAGATGAAGACATCGCCGTACATGTTCAAGGCAAGGTGAAGTTCTTGGCAAGGCCTGGGACTTACAAAGGATACAAGGCAGTGAAGATCACCAAGATCGTTGAACCGGAGGTGAAAGAATGAGCGACTTCCTCTCTCAGGACGAACTGGATGCGTTGCTGAAGAGTTTCACAGAGTCTTTGCCCGAAGAAGATAAGAAAATGATAGAGGCCATCGCCACACTCATCTTGGATCCGGCTTCTTCCGCCCTCGGTATGATCGTCGGCAGAGAAACTCGGATAAAACTCGCTCAGATAACACAGACGTCTTTGAAGGACTTCGTTACCAAGTCCAAGGAGAAGATCGTGCTCGCAGATGCAAAATTGAGCGATGCTCTACAGATGAACTTGTCCATCGCGATGCCAACGCCTCTGGTTTTGAAGATAGCCGATCTCATGATGGGTGGATCGGGTGAGCCAGCCGACCAGAACGTGGACGAGATAAAGCTCAGCGCCTTGACGGAGGCGTTGAACCAGATGCTGGGTGCGAGCATCACGTTGCTGGCCGAGAAGGCGAAGGGAAAGGTTTCGCTTGGAAAGCTCGAAGTGAAACTCGTCGACGATCTCGAGAAGATCAGCACCCTGTTCAATCCAACCGAGCTCTTGGTGTGCGTTGAATGCCAAGTGGAGATGGAGAACGCTTCTTCGTCGAACCTTTGGATGTTCGCACAACTCACGGCGATCAAAGCTGTGCACGAGAAGCTCTTTCCAAAGAAGAAGGAAGAAGAGAAAGTCAAGGTTCAGCCGGCGAAGTTCGAAGAATTCAGTCCCGCCGAGACTCAGATTCCACCACAACCGTCCGAGATCCAGCAGAAGCTCGAATTGCTCTTCGATGTACCTCTGAAGGTCGTGGTCGAACTCGGTAGAGCGCGCATGACGCTGAAACAGGTGATGGATCTGACCATAGGTTCACTCATAGAGTTGGACAAGCTCACCGGTGAACCTGTCGACGTGCTGGTCAACGGCAAACTGATCGCCCGCGGAGAAGTGGTTGTCATAGACGAGAACTTCGGCGTGAGGATCACGGAGATCGTCAGTCCAAAGCAAAGGCTCTACTCGATAAGAGAAACGAACGGCATATGAGGAAACTGTTCGTTTTTCTGTTTGTTCTCTGCGTCGTTCTCTCTTTTCCGACGAGCTTGTTCTTCGATCTCGTCGAACAGTTCGCGGGGGTCAGAGACTTCATCGTGGATTTCGATCTCACGGCAGAGGTAAAACAGAACGGCGTGAAGTCTTTCCACATGTCAGGCTTGCTCGTGGTGAGAAACTTGGAGGACTTCTATTTTCTCGTGAAGAAACCAGATTTCGTTTCGAACCTCTCCTTCATCTACTTTTCACGGATCAAGCGACTCGTTTTCGGTACGGAAAACTTTCAAGATTTCGAGAGCTTGGAGATCCCGATATCTTCCATCGTGCAGGCGATCCAATCGACACTCAGAATGCTACAAACACCGTTGGTGAACGTCA
>JAPYWY010000112.1 GCA_028276125.1 Pseudothermotoga sp. | reverse complement strand
ACCAATTTGTTCAAGAGGAGTTCGAGAGATTCCTCGTTGAGACTGTCCCGGACGTTCGCGTGCAACAGGCGGTTTTTCACCCGAACTCTCCGCGTTCCGGCCTCTTTGATTCACCAAAATCTACCAGACATCGTTGAAGACATCTCAGGTGCGCTGGTCATAGATCCTTTCGAACTGATCAACTTGAAGATCAGACTGAGTCTTGAAAAGTACCATCGTGCGTGCCAGAACGCTCAGGTCTGAGCCCGAAAGCGGATCAATCGGAACAACTCTATCGTCCTTCGTCTGACAGCTCTCTGTGGATCTTCTTCATCAATGTCGGAATCTGCAGATTCTGTGGACACTTACTGAGACACTCACCACATTCCGTGCAGAAGGCCGCAGAAATTTTCTGGCTGCTGAACCAGCGATACTCACCTTTCGCCATTTCGAAGTTTTCGAACATGATCGCTTCGTTGTACAACCTGAAGTTCGCAGGGATATCCACACCATGGGGACATGGCATGCAATAACCGCACTCGGTGCAGTTTATCACCACGTAAGACTGCAGAGTTTTTCTCAGCTCATCTATGAGGTGAAGTTCCTCTTTCGTCAGATTGTTTGGCGCTAAACGTTCTGCTATCTCGACGTTCTCTTTCACCTGCTCGAAAGTGCTCATACCGCTCAGAATGACAGCTACCTCTGGAAAATTCGCAAGCCATCTCAAGCTCCATTCCACTGCGGACCAGTTCTTTCCGCTCCTTCTGAGAACGTTCATCGCCTTCTCTGGTAATCTTGCGAGCTTTCCACCCTTGAGCGGTTCCATTATCACGATGGGTAAGCCCTTTGAACTTGCGTACTTCAGGCCCCTCAAGCCAGCTTGGTAGTTCACGTCCATGTAGTTCAGTTGAATTTGACAGAAATCCCAACCGTCGTATTCGTCAATGATCCTTTTGAAGATGGGGTATTTGTCGTGGAAGGAAAAGCCCGCGAATCTAACCTTTCCCTCTGTCTTCGCTCGTTCGAAGAATTTGTCGAACCTCAGGCTTTTGATTTTTTCCCATCTCTCTTCACTCAAAGCGTGCATCAGGTACATATCGATATGATTGGTCTGAAGCTTTTTAAGCTGTTCATCGAGGAACTTGTAGAAGTCATCGTGCTTTTCCACCTGCCAGACAGGGGACTTCGTGGCGAGGAAAGCCTTCTCTCTGTAACCATCTTTCAACGCTTTTCCAACGAGTATCTCACTCTTTCCCCTGTGGTACGGATACGCGGTGTCAACGTAATTAACGCCATGATCGATCGCGTATCTGATCATTTCTATAGCCTTATCTTCGTCGATTTGGGAATCATCGTTGTTGAGCGTGGGCAATCTCATCGCTCCGAAACCCAAGATGGAACAGCGCACGTTTTTGAAGCTTCTGTATTGCATCTTCACACCTCCCCGTGCAATTATTGCGATTCTCAGTCAAGGATACCAAATTTTATCAGATCCAGTAACTCGTCCGATTCGGCCATGATTTTCTCCAGGTTGTTCAAAAGTTCCTCGGGTTTGTCTCGATATTGGTCCAGATAACTGTTAGCTGCACCGTCGAAAACTGCCATGATAAATTTTAAAGCATCTTCCTCACTGATGCCTCGTCTTAATTTCACGGATTTGATCTTCTCAAGCAAAATCCCTGATGAATCCGCGAAAACTTCCCTGATCATGCTCTGTACTATCGCGCGAGGCTTTGGAGGAAGATTCGTTACTGTGAGGAGGAACTTCGAATAGACGGGATTCTCGATTGCCAGAGTGATCTTCTGCAAGTCCATTTCTTGATGAATTCGAAAAAGTCCTCGTTTTTTTTACTTGTTTGGCGAACTCTTCAAATTTTTTCTTAGACCAGGAAAGAACGTGCTTGTAGCATTCGATGTACAGATTTTCCTTGCTCTTGAAATAATGAAACAGCAAACCTTTCGCCACCTTTGCTTTCTTAGCGATCGAATTGGTCGAGGCGGCTGCGTAGCCTTTTTCCGCGAATTCCTCTATGGAGGCCTTCAGGATTCGCTCGACGACTTCGTGCACTGCACCACCCTCTTCACAGATAGATGTCCTTTTTCGAGTAAAAGCAAAGCGAAGAAAGAACCAGCGCAAGTAGATATTTCAAGAACTCGAGCTTCTCCGTGAGCTTACTTGCCATCGCAAGAATGTACAGCACGAAAGTCATCCCAATGCTGAACGAGGTGGTACTGTCCTGGCGCTCAGCAAGAACTGTGACGTTCCCTTGTGCACTCTTTACCAAAGATCCTCGCAAGCTTAGAGGTTGGGAAGATCAAACCGAGGAGAATCCTTATAGTTGTGGTTTTTCCTGCACCGTTTGGACCTATGAAGCTGAAGATCTCCCCTTCCTTGACGGAGAAACTAATGTAAACTATTCCCTTGTGCTTTCCATAGTACTTGCACAAGTTCTTGGCTTCTATGACAGACAGTTTCCACCTTCTTGGCCAAGGGGTCAATCAGATCCACACCACATGTTGAACAGCTGGTCAAGTATCTCGAAGAAGAAACTCGAAACAGAATCGTCCTGTTTCTCGTAGAGTGTGCAAGATGATCAGAAAACGCCCCTCCTATAGAAGGGTGTCGTCTTGTGAAAGAATTCTCAACACAAAACTTGCTCTGCTGCGATTGTGAGAGGATAGGATGTGGGGGCAGAGGTCAGAAGCGGGTGGGTTCCTATTTGCATGGTGAACAAATCGTTTGCGGTTATACCCTTTTGAATTCCGAGGCTCACTATATTCACGATTCCTCCAACGCTTTTTCCACCGTAGATCTGTGCCCCGAGCAGGATTCTACTGTCCTTGGAGAATAGGAGTTTCACAATGAGTTTGCTCGTATTGCCAAACTTACCCGGGTGTCTGTCGATGCCTTCGGCCCTACCAACGACGATTTCGAACCCTGCTTCTTTCGCGGTCCTTTCTGTTATTCCCACAGAACCGAACGCTTTGTGTCTTATGAGGGTGCAGTACGCATTCAACGAACCTTTGTTGGTTCTGATGACCTTCAGTCCATACAAATTGGACACCGCGATCCTCGCATCGAAAACGGCGGCCGAGGCGAGCATGAGCCTTGAAGGCTTGCCAGTCAGAAGATCTCTGTGCTGTACACAATCACCTGCCGCGAAGACGTCTGGCCTGGAAGTTCTCATATATTCATCTGTTTTCATGAAATCATGCTCTGCGATTTTCAGACCCAGTTGCTGGGCAAGATCTCTGTTGGGTTTGTAATCCGTAGCCAGTATGACGGCGTCCGCGGGTATGTTTTCTCCATTGTCCAGCTTTACGCCCTCGACGGATTTCGAACCGTAGATTTCCACAACTTTCCTGCTGGTGTAGACTTTTAAATTTTCTGCTTCGATTTCTTTGCGTGCCAGCTCTCCAAAATCTGGATCGAAAGATATTGGCAGTAGGCTGTCCATGATCTCCACGATCGTTACGTTCTTTCCGGCTCGCTTCAGTTCGTCGGCTACCTCGACGCCTATGAACCCACCAACGATGATGACGATGTTTCCACAGGTTCTCGTCTTCTCGAGCACTGAGCTCAGATATTTTGCGTCCTTAGAGATCGTGAAAACGTTCGGAAGGTCTGCCCCAGCGATTTTGGGAACTGTCGGGATTGAACCGGTTGCGAGAATGAGTTTCTCATAAATGATCTCTTTTCCTGTTTTAGTGACGATCCTCTTTTGATCCATGTCACCGCCGATGACTTCATCGATCAGCAGGTCGATTCCTGCTTTTTGGAATCTTTATTCCACTCCCATGAAGTCATTCTCGACACTACCAAGTGTGTGAAAGACATAGGGAACACCGCGCGGGACCGTTCTTTCTCTGTCTTTTTGATCACGAGCACCTTCTTGTCCTTGTAAAACTTCTTGCTAGTCAGGGCGCGACCAATCCGGCAGGCCCTCCACCAACGACCACGACGTCGTACTTCATTCTGTCACCTCCAGAAGAAATTTGAGATTCACCACATTTTATATCCATTCCATTCCAACGAGTGATGAGATTCTTGTGCAGCCTTGCTGGGTTATAATCCACTTCGGGTGATGTCGTTGAGGATCGTTTTCCTTGGAACTTCCGCGGCAGTTTCGAGCAAAAATAGGGACAACACATCACTTCTAATTGATGATGTGCTCATCGATTGTCCTGGAAATGTGTTCGGCAAGATGATCAAGGCGGGGTACAATCCATTGAAGCTTCGCACGATAATCATCACGCACAGACACGTTGACCATGCTTATGGTTTGCCATCCCTGCTGGAGATGCTCAGACTTTCCAATAAGAAAGAACGAATCAAGCTGTTCATCAACGAAGATTTCTTCCTTGAGATGAGACAGCTTTTGAGCACGTACGGTTTGATCCGTGAAGATTTTCCCCTGGATCTGATACCACTTCAAGAGAATCATGTTCTGTTCGAAGATTCCTTGAGGATTGAGACATTCCCCGTGAAACACAGTGTTCCTAACTTTGGCCTCAAGTTTTCAACCTCCAGCGTGTGCATTGTGTACACGAGCGACACAGAGCCGTGCGAAGAAGTGGTTGAACGAGCGAAAGGTGTGGACTTGCTTGTACACGAAGCCACGTGTGCTGAAATCGTGACGGGCAAGAAGGAAGGTCACAGCTGTGTGGAGGATGCCGCACGGATCGCGAAGCAAGCGGGGGTTAAGAATCTGTGTCTGGTTCACCTCGGACCACAACTGGAAGAACACCTGTGTGAACTTACACGGAAGGCTGAAGAGATTTTCAGTGGCAGGGTCATTGTCCCGGAAGATTTGGATCGAGCGATCGTGTGAGCCATGATGAAACTCTGGTTGCTCGGCTTTGGCTTCTTCGGTATAAACACAATTTGGCCTTTGTACAACGCATACGTTCCAATATTTCTGAAATCCTTTGGCCTCTCATCCTTCGTCGTTGGTGCATACATGACCATAGACAACATCTTGGCACTCGTGCTCTCACCCTACGTTGGTGCGCTGAGCGATCAGACGGTGACAAGACTGGGAAAAAGGAAACCCTACATTCTGATCGGAGCCCCGCTGGCAGCGTTTTTCTTCTTTTTGATACCAACTTTCTGGACGAAACACAACTTTTTGGCCGTCACGTTCAGCATCATTATCATGAACTTCGCCATGGCACTTTTCCGATCCCCCTTGATCGCCCTGATGCCTGACACGACACCTTCGCAGTTCAGAAGTCAGGCCAACGGGATCATCAACTTCATGGGTGGTCTTGGTGCGATGCTCGCTTATCTTTCCGGCAGGTTCCTGTACGAAACATCGCCAGTGCTTCCTTTCTTCGTGGGATCTGTTTTGTTGCTCTTGTCAAACACGCTTGTGATTTTGTTCGTGAAAGAGCCTGCTTTTAAAGCTGTGAAGAGCGAATTATCGGTCAAGGAGACGTTCAAAAAAAGTCATGCGGAGTTGCTTGAAAACCTCAAAGAGGTGGTCTTGTCCAAGGAAAAGAGTTTGTTATTCATGCTCGTGTCTATTTTCATCTGGTTCACCGGTTTCAACGCGCTTGAAACGTTCTTTACGAGTTATGCGAAATTCTATCTGAAACTGCCTGAACAGATCGCCACGGGCATGCTCGGAGTGTTGTCGCTGGCTTTCATGCTTTTCGCAGTCCCCGCAGGTTATATAGGTGCGAGGATTGGCAGAAAAAGATCGATAATTCTGGGACTCATAATCACGGCTGCATGCCTATTCACAGGGACTTTGGTTGCCTCAGTGACCAGCGGTGATGCAATAGTCAAACCTTTTCTGTTGTTGTTCGTGATCGGTGGCACGGGTTGGGCGCTGA
>JAPYWY010000111.1 GCA_028276125.1 Pseudothermotoga sp. | reverse complement strand
CATCTCTTCTCCGAAAGATTGGGAAGGCAAGGTCTACGGTGCTTGGGGCACGGAGATCGAAGAAGCCATACTCAAAACGATTGCGAAAGAGTATGGCATCGATTGGTCGAAGGTGAAGATGCAAACCGTTGGACAGCTCGACTTCGTGACGGGTTTGAGGCAGAGGGTGTTCGATTTTCAATGGGTCTTCTACGGTTGGGAAGTGATCGCAGCGAAGCTCGCGGGCCTTGATGTGGAATTTCTGGCACTGAAAGATATTGATGAAACCTTCGATTACTATACTCCCGTGCTGATCACCAGCGAAAAACTGATCCAACAATCGCCAGATCTGGTGAGAAAGTTCTTGAAAGCGGTCAGTAAGGGTTATCTCTATGCGATGAAGAATCCTGAAGAATCAGCGAGAATTTTGCTCAAGCACGCGCCGGAACTCGACGAAAAATTGGTCATCGAATCGCAGCGGTATCTGTCTTCGAAGTACTGGGAAGATTCACCAAAGTGGGGATGGCAGGATGAGAAAATCTGGAGGAGGTTCTACACGTGGATGAGAGAGAACAACTTGGTTCCAGAACTTCAGATAGAGAGGGCGTTCACGAACGAGTTTTTGCCCTCAGAGTGAAGAATCTCAGAGTTTCTTACGATCGGTTGTTGGCCATAGATGGTGTCGATCTGTGGGTCGAGCGCGGTGAAATCGTGGCCGTGCTCGGCCCCTCTGGTTGTGGCAAGACAACGTTGTTGAAGGCCATTCTGGGTCTGGTGAACTATTCCGGTGAAGTCTTCTTGGACAGTGGCAAAGTGGGATACATGCCGCAGCGTGACACACTGTTCGAATGGATGAACTGCATCGACAACGTTTCTCTGCCACTTCGTTTGAACGGTATGAACAAGCGCAAAGCGAGAACTATGGCAATGGAGTATCTGAAAAAGGTCCAACTCGAAGACTGGGCTTACAGCTGGGTTTACGAGCTTTCTGGTGGCATGAGGCAGAGGGTCTCACTCGCACGCGCTTTAGTCACTGGCGCGAAGGTATTGTTGATGGACGAACCCTTCAGTTCTGTAGATGCACAGACTCGAAGAAGTTTACAGCTGTTGTTTTCCGAGCTCATGGCCAGAGAGAACATAACCGTGTTACTCGTCACTCACAGCGTTGAGGAGGCCGTCTTTCTTGCCGACAGGATTGTTCTACTTTCCCAGAGACCCGCGAGGGTTAGAAAAATCTTCTATGTGAGATTGAAGAAACCCAGAACCATCGAAGTTGTGGATGAGCCCATCTATCAGAAGCTGATCTCGCAGATTTACCAAGAGATATTCTCAACTCCGAGCTGATCTTTTCAAGAACAGCTCGAGCAACATCGGAACGACGTACAATGTGAAGAGCGTCGTGATGCTCAAACCGAAGATGATCGTCCATGCGATTGGCGATTCCAATTCCGAACCTTCGGCCCTACTGAGTGCGACGGGAAGCAACGCCAAGATTGTTGTGAGGCTGGTCATCAAGATGGGTCTAAGCCTCAAAGAAGCTGATTCTGTGATGATCGTTCTGAAAGAAACCTCTTCCGCTTCCTGCCTTCTCTGAAGCACGAAACTCACCATCACGATTGCGTTGTTCACAACAGTTCCGACCAACGTGAGGCTTCCCACGAGCACGGGAAGGTTCAACTCGTAATTGAAGATGAGCATCGTGAGCGCAAGTGCCAGCAACGCGATCGGCACAGACGTGAATATGATGAATGGCACAACGAGAGATTCGAACTGCGCTGCCAAGAGCATGTAGACGAGCGCCGCAGCTATGATTATGATGGTCCTGAACTCGGAAAAGAGTGTGTCCATCGAATTCTTCTGTCCGGAGAACTCGTGGTCCACTTTCAGTTTCAAATCACTGATGGTTTCCTCGGCAATCTTCGTCAGCTTCGACACGGAAAGCTGTGACTGCGTAACGTCCACGTACACCACACGTTCGCCGTTCATGTGCGAGATGGACGTCAGAGTCTGTCTTTTTCCAACGTTCGCAACCACGTCCAGTGGTATCTGCTGACCCCTCATGTTCTTGAACACAACGTTCTCAACGTCTTGAACCGTGCCAAGCTTGGAAACCATCAAGAAAATCGGTAAACTTCCTTCCTCAGTTGAAACGATTCCGATGGCCTGTCCGACCGTGCGACGCTGAAACTCCATGAGCAATTGGCCCGGAAGCAAACCCGAAAAGGTCGCTTTGGTTCTGTCTATATCGACCATCATAGTTTGTAGAGTGGCTTTACCACGAACTGCGACCTGACCGACACCCTTCTGCTTCAGCGCATCGCTGAGTCTCTCAGCCTCTTTCAAGAGAAGGTCTATATCTTTTCCCCTCAGAACTATCGTGAGAGGATATCCGAACAACTCTGACATGAAATCAGATTCGCCGACACTCAGCGTGGCACTTTGGATTTGAAATTTCTGAAGTTCTGAGAGCAACGCCTTCTTGTTCTCAACGTACTCGGTCCTCTTGCCACCGAACCAAACGTAGATCGTTGCTTTGTCTTCGCTTGCACCACCAACGATCTGTGAAAGCTCGCTCGTTATTCCAATTTCGCAGTAAATGTTCTGCACGTTGAACTTCTCTTTCCTTTCGAGGATGAATTTTTCCAACTCGGAGACAACCTGAGACGTCTTTTCATAACCGGCCTGCTCGTTCATTTTCACAACGATCGATAACGTGTTCGATTCGAACTTCGGTGTGAAGCTTCTCGGTCTGTTCAGCACCACGAAGATGCTCAACAAGACGAGCAGAACAACGATCGGCAGGACCACAGCTTTCCTGCCGAGCATCCGTTCCAGAGAGTTTCTGTAACTGATCCTGAACCTCTCGTACGCTTCGATCTTTCTCGACATGATCCACTTCGATCCTGCGGGCACGAGCACACCCGCCACGGCCAAAGATGCACCCAGTGCCAACGAGAGCGTGGCGGCGAAGTACTTGAACATCGTTGCAGCGAAGCTTTCGGTGAACAACAGTGGCACGAACACTATAACCGTCGTCGCGGTGGAAGCGAAGATCGCACCGAAAACTTCTTTCGTACCCTGAGAAGCGGCTTCGAGATAGTTTTGACCTTCGCTCTTGTGCCTGAAGATGTTTTCGAACACCACGATCGCGTTGTCAACGAGCATTCCCACAGCCATCGTGAGGCCACCGAGTGTGAGAAGATCGAAGTTCAGTTTGAAGAAGTACATCAAAATTATCGCAACGACCAACGAAACAGGGATGCTCAAAGAAACGATCAGTGTGCTGAAGACGTTTGGAACAAAGATCGCGACCACGATGGAAGCGCACAGCAACCCCAAGAGCAAGTTCTTCAAAAGATTGTTCACAGCCCTTTGTGTGTACAGTGACTGGTCGATCAGGGGTGTGTAGGAAACTTTCAGCTGCTTCAACAGATCCTTCACCTGTCGTACACTCTCGACGGTGTTTGCACCAGCTCTCTTCCTGATCGCCACAACGTTCGTCAAATGACCATCGACCCTGACCGTCCCACGGACTTCTTCTTCCACGACTTCGATGGAAGCCACTTGTCCCAACCTGATCGGCACCAGCAACCTTGGAAGTTGACCGCTCATCGCCGCTTGGTAGGTGAGACCCCTGAAGCCCACGATGGCGTTTCTCAATTCTTCCAAACTCCCAAAGCGTGCGTCGACCGTGATGGGATAAACGTTGCCCTTTTCATCTTTGACCTGGCCCATCGGATAGATCGCGTTGCCAGAGAGAAACATCTCCATGAGTGAAAGATCGAGTCCAAGCTGTTCAACCTTTTCTGGATCGAGTCTCACGACAACGCGTTTGCTTGCTTTGCCAAGCACCTGAACGCCCGCCACATCTGGAAGTCTCTTTATTTGATCAACGAACGATTCCACATCCTGTTCTGTTGAGAACACGAAAACCGGCAACAACGAAGGATCGAACTCCACGACGGAAGGCTTCACTTGTTCCGGTAAATTCGCTTGTGCGAGGCTCAGATATCTCTCGAGCCGAGACGAGGCAGAAAGTACGTCCACACCCCAAGCGTATTCGATGAGAATGAAGGAAAAACCGGGTTGAGATACGGAGGTGAACCTCTTCACCCCTGGGACTGTAGCGATGATGCGCTCCAAAGGTTCTGTGACGAGTTGTTCGACTTCTTCAGTACCGGCACCCATGTAAGTGGCGAAAACTGCAGCGTAGGGATATTCAAGGTTTGGAATGAGCTCGAGGTGGAGTCTTCGAAGGGCGATCATACCCAGCGCTGCGATGGCGAGCAGCAGCATGAAAACCGCGACAGGTCTTTTGGCGGCTTGCCTTGCAACGTTCATTTTTTGGTCTCACCTCCTGTGTCTCATCTCAACCTCCCACCGCACATTTCCACGATCATCTTCGCCCACAGTTCGTTCAGATCGACGAGCTTGAGCCTGTTGCTGCATGCCACGACGGGAAGTTCCGTGCAAGCGAGAAGAACATATCCGTCCAAATGAGGTTCGACCTTCTCGAGCCAGACTTTTCGCGCTTCTTCTAATTTCCCAGCTTTCACAGAATAGATCACGCTCATCACGGCATCTTGCACAGATGAGTTTGGTATCTTCAGATCGAAGCCAACTTCTCTTGCTGCTTTCTGGTAAACTCCGCTCGTTATGAGCCCCTTGGTCCCGGTGAGCCACGCACTCTTCACTCCTGAGCTCGCAAGTCTTTCTAAGGACAGCTTTGGCAGGTTCAGAACGGGAATGTTCACCTGCTCTTGAACCTTCTTTAGAAAGGCGTGAGCGGTGTTGCAGACGAAGAGTGCGAAATCGGCTCCAGCTTTTTCCAGCCTCTTCACCGAGTCGACCAAGTACGGTGTGGGATCTTCGCCGTTGTACAAGATGGCGGTCGTTCTGTCAGGAACTGAGGTGTTGAAATCGACGATCATTCTTATGTGATCTTGATCCTTTTCGGCGTACGTCGATTCGACGACCTTCTTCAAGAAATCCACCGTCGAGAGCGAACCCATGCCTCCAACTATACCAGCGATTTTCCTCATTTGTACACCCCCGGAGTGCACACGCTCAGTGTCAGACCTTCGATTTCGAGCACGATCTCAGCATAATACGCCACGTGCCTGCCTTGAGGTGGTTCCACCGAGATCGAGTATACACCCGCATCGGGCAGGATTGGAAATCTCAACCAGAGAGATTTTCTGAAATCGGTCGTGTCAGAAACGGCCCTGTGCAAGTAAACTTGACGAATCACAGGATCATCCTTTATCACGATAGTTCCATCAAAGATTTCAAAACTGATCTGGGGAAGTACATTCTTCAGCACGAGTTTGAAGAAGCTTGAAAGATTGTCCACCACGTAGGGTATGTTCTTTATCCCATGGGGATTGTTCGGCACGTACAGCAGATAGTTCTTCCCCGGAAGGTCGAAGAAGTACAGCATGCTGGAATATATGGTCCAGTACTCATCGTTGGTGGCGTTCACTATGTACTTGGGCATTTTCAGCTGATCCTTGTAGCTGTACGGATCAACCATCTTCAAAAGTTTTTGTCCAACCTCGGTACGCACGTATTCGGGCAAACCCCTCTCAACGTACGGTGAAATGCTTTTGCTGTATTCACCGTACATCTTCAGTTGTTGTGCGAGCTGTTTTTCGAAATTCAAATTGTCGAAAACGATCGGTGCTATGGCGAAGACTCGCTCGTCCACCACCGCACTCAACCAAGTCGTCCAACCCCGTTTTGAAGCACCTGTGACGAAGAACTTTTCAACGTTCAGCATTTCTTGTGCCATGTCCATCGCAGCCACGGCCGATGTAGTCATCGGGAAAAGCAAAGGCCAAGTTGGATCGCCCGT